>DUTO01000237.1 GCA_012842035.1 Clostridia bacterium
GAAAAAAGGAGCAAGCTGTGGTAGTAGTAACTTGTGGTGATCTTAAAGTTGATACGAAGAAATTAAAAAAAGCAGTTGGCTTTAAACCAAAATTTGCTTCGAGTACGGAAGTTAAAGCTTTAACAGGCTTTTCTCCGGGTGGAGTATGTCCTTTTGCCTTATTAAAACCGCTTCCTGTTTTTCTGGATATCAGTATGAAAAGATTTCCGGTTGTTTATGCTGCTGCCGGTACACCTAATTCTGCTGTACCAATTGAATTTTCCAGATTAGTAACCTTAACTAATGGGCAAATTTGTAATGTTTGTTCTGCCTAAAAAGAATCTATGGAGGTTAGCATGTTTGATTCACTTGGTTTAATTCTGAATCATCGTCGCCAACAACCAGTGGCGATGGGGAAAAAACTAGTAGAAGAATTTAGACAAAAGGGAATTAAAGTATTTGTTTTAGAAGAAGAAGGTGCTGTTTTAGATATGGAGCCTGCTTTTATTACCTCTGAGTTGGGTAAAGAAGTACAGTGTGTACTTGCTATTGGTGGTGATGGCACTTTTCTGCGGGCAGCTAGATATGTTGCTCCTTATGATATCCCTGTCTTAGGTATTAATATGGGCACTTTAGGCTTTTTAACTGAAATTGAAGTTGGGGAGATAGAGGACGCTTTGCAAAAGCTTTTTCAAGGTGAATTTTGGTTGGAAGACCGAATGATGTTAGAAACAAAAGTAAAGAGAAAGGGAGAGATCATAAAAAGTTTTCAAGGACTTAATGATATTGTGATTAATAAAGGACCTTTGGCTCGTTTAATTACTTTTAAAGTTTATGTTGATGAAGAGTATGTCACAACTTATAAAGCTGATGGGGTAATTTTTTCTTCTCCTACAGGTTCTACAGCTTATTCCTTATCAGCGGGAGGACCTATTGTTTATCCGGCAGTAGAAGTAATTATTTTTACACCTATTTGTGCTCATACCCTTGATGCACGCCCAATTGTTTTACCACCTGATAAAATAATATGTGTGCAGATTATTAGGCAAGCAGAATCAATGTTAACTATTGATGGGCAAAGTGGCTTTGCATTAGAAAGTGAAGATGAAATAATTATTGCCAAAGCACCTTATAATGTAAGCATGATTAGGATTAAAGAAAAGAGATTTTTTACTATTCTGAGAGAAAAAATTAGCATTGAAGGTAGTGTTTTTGATGAATAGACATCTCCAAGCTACCGGACTAACACACTATTTATTGGCAAAGTTTTTGAGTAAGGGGCAAAAAGCCATTGATGCGACAGCAGGCAATGGTCAAGACACACTTTTTTTAGCTCAAACTGTAGGTTCTTCGGGATTAGTGTATGCCTTTGATATTCAAGAAAGAGCTTTACTGACTACGCAAAAATTATTAAAAAAAAATAATTGTTTACAGCAGGTAAAACTGATTCTTGCCGGACATGAAAAAATTAATAATTTTGTGCAGGAACCAGTGCAAGCGATTATTTATAATTTAGGTTATTTGCCCGGCAGTAATAAAGAAATTATTACACAGGGAGAAACAACACTGCTTTCTTTACAACAAGGTATGAAATTGCTGAATTCGGGTGGAATAATTGCGGTAACCGTTTATCCCGGACATCCAGGAGGAAGAAAAGAAGCAGACCTTATTGATAAATATGTGATTTCACTTTCTGTCCAGACTTGGCAGGTTATGAAGTGGAACAGAGTAAATGGCAATACGGCTAAGTCTCCTTATGTTTTGTTTATCTATAAGAATTAATTGAAGCGGGGTGGGTTTTCTTTGAAAGCATTAAGACAGCGAAAAATAAAAGAAATTATTAAAAATAAAAACATATCTACACAAGAGGAATTAGCCCAGGCCTTGCAAAAGGCCGGATTTAATGTTACTCAAGCTACTGTATCTCGTGATATTAAAGAATTACGTTTAATCAAGATTGCCCGGAAAGATAACCTATATGTTTATGGGCTGCCTGAAGAGCAAGAAATAATTCATAATGAAGAACGATTACGTTTAATGATGCAAGAATTTGTTTTAAATATAGATTATAGTGAAAATATTGTGGTGATGAAAACTTATCCGGGAAATGCCCACGGAGTTGCCTCGCTTATTGATGGGTCAAAATGGCAAGGAGTTATTGGCACATTAGCAGGAGATGATACTATTCTTTTAGTTATTAAACCAAAAGAAAAGGTAGGAGCGCTCATTAATAAATTAGAAAGCTTAATGAAGTAGGTGTAAAAAATGTTAGAGCAGTTAGTTGTAAAAAACTTTGCTTTAGTGGAGGATTTAACAATAGACTTTTCTGATAATTTCAATGTTCTTACCGGGGAAACAGGAGCCGGCAAGTCTATTATTATTGATGCTCTAGCACTTCTTTTAGGTGGACGAGCTCAATCTGAATTTATTCGTTCCGGAACAGATAATGCGATACTGGAAGGAGTCTTTTGTGTTCCTAGTGGTCATTTCGTTTGGGAGCTGCTTGCCGAAATGGGGATAGAAAATGAAGAATCATTGTTAGTTCTTAGTCGTGAGCTTTCTTTAAATGGTCGTAATTTGTGTCGGATTAATGGGCGTATTTTTACGCTAAAACAATATCAAAAAATTGGTTTAGCCATTGTCGATATACATGGGCAGCATGACCATCAGTCTCTTTTACAAGCAGATAAACATTTAATCTTATTGGATAAATTCGGTAATATGGAACATTACCAATTAAGACGAGCAGTTCAAGAAAAATATGAAAGATATCTTACGCTAAAAAGGGAGCTTGAGGAGTTAAAAGGTTCGGAAAAAGAACGGTTACAAAAACAGGACTTTCTTAATTTCCAATGGACAGAAATTCAGCAAGCTCAAATAAAACTGGGGGAATTAGAAGAATTAACCAAGGAAGTAAAAGTACTGGCTAATGCCGAGAAAATAAATGAAAATCTTCAGCTTGCTCATCAACAACTTTTCGCCGGAGAAAGTGGTATATCGGCATATGACCTTTTGAGTAAAGCCTTAAATAATCTTCATGCTCTTGAGGATTTAGATCCTGCTTTAGAAAAGTTAGCTACTCAGTTGGAGCCGGCCTTATATTTGTTGGAAGAAGTAGCTTTAGAAATTAGAGAATATAGGGAAAGAATTGATTATTCACCGACACGCTTAGAGCAGAGTGAAGAACGTCTCCATTTACTAAAAGACCTTTGTAAAAAATATGGACCAACTATTGAAGATGTGCTTTTATATGCACAAAAAGTTAAAGTTGAATTGGAAAAAGAATTTTCCAGTGCTGAAAGAGTAAAAAAATTAGAAACTGAGGGAGTACAGGTTTTAGAGGAATATAATCTACAAGCTAAAGTTTTATCAGGAAAAAGAAAAAAGCTGGCTAAAGAATTAGAAGTAAAAGTTACTCAGGAATTACTGGAATTAGCTATGCCTCATATTCGTTTTGCAGTTGATTTTTCACTGAATGAACCATCTGCTCAAGGTATAGACCGGGTAGAGTTTTTAA
>DUTO01000238.1 GCA_012842035.1 Clostridia bacterium
ATACTGCTACTACTCGTTCTGCCCCTACTCTTTTCGCTGTAGCTAAAGTGGCCTTTAATTCCGAAGGATGATGAGCATAGTCATCATAAATATAAATACCATCAACTTCGGCAACTTTTTCAAATCTGCGCTGCACCCCGCGAAAGTCAGGCAAACTTGCAGCTATATCAGCAAAAGAAAGACCACATTCCCTGCCCACAGCTATAGCTGCTAAGGCATTATAAACATTATATTTTCCAGGTATATTTAAAGTTATCTCCCCCCAAACTTTACCTTGATTTTCTACACTAAATCTTGTGACAAAACCTTCCAGTTTTACATCTCGCGCTATATAATCAGCAGCAGAAGAAAAACCGTAAGTAATAAACTTAACTTTCCCTTTTACTTCCGGTATTAACTGAGCAACCCCCGGATCATCTAGACAAAGAACGGCAAAACCATCAGGAGGTGTTTTTAAAATAAATTCAGAAAAAGCCGCCTTAATCTTTTCTTGTGTACCATAAAAATCCAAATGGTCATCTTCTATATTAGTAACTACAGTTATGATTGGTGCTAATTTTAAAAATGAACCATCAGACTCATCAGCCTCAGCAACAAAAAATTCTCCTTGCCCCAGTTTCGCATTGCCACCAATATCATTAAATTCTCCCCCTAAAACAACAGTAGGGTCATAATTGTTTTTTTCAAATAGCAACGCAAGCAGCGAAGTCGTGGTTGTTTTCCCATGCGCACCGGCAACAGCTATTCCTTTCTGTCTTTTCATCAATCTACTCAGCATTTCGGCCCGCTGAATAACAGGAATCCCTAAACTTTTTGCTTTCACCACCTCAGGATTATTTATGGGAATCGCTGATGAAACAACCACAGTATGCACACTATTGTCTAAATTATTTTCATGGTGCCCCAGATAAATCATGGCTCCTAAATTAACTAAACGCTCTGTTATTTCCGAAACTTGCAGGTCTGAACCGGAAATGTTATAGCCTAGTTCTAATAATAGTTGAGCGATCCCGCTCATGCCTACCCCGCCTATACCGATAAAATGTATCTTTTCCCTTGCATACACTTTAGAGACTACTCCTTCCCTGACCCCCCAAAACTTCTTTTTCTCCTTTAAATAAAAATAACCTGCTCTGTAGTTTACTATATATGCAATTATTCTTAAAGGTGTTACAAAGAAGCTAGGTATTGCCTTCTTGGCTTGTCCTTGTTTTAAAGTTAATTATTTATTTTTAAACTTCTAACTTTAAACTTCTAAGTGTTTTTTTACAACTTCAATAATCTTAGCAATCGCTTCAGGTTCCCCTGTTTGTTTACTTTTTTGCGCCATTTCTTTCCTGCGCACATCATTAAAAAGCACCTTTTCTACCTTTTCTAATAATACTTCCCCCGTCAATTCCTGATCTAAAATCATCTCCGCCGCTCCCTGTTCTACCAAAGCCCGCGCATTATGTTCTTGATGACTTTCCGCAGCATAAGGATAAGGAACTAAAATCCCAGGAATGCCTTTAGCCGTCATTTCAGCAAGAAAAGCAGCTCCACTTCTTGCTACACATAAATCAGTACAAGCTAAGGCATATTCCATTTCCTGCAAATATGGTGTTATGATAACATTCCCATTATTAGCCATATC
>DUTO01000239.1 GCA_012842035.1 Clostridia bacterium
CATCATCGATTTTTTGTATAGCTTGTTTAACTTCTTTAGTAAAAGATGAACCACTTTTAACTAGTAAACTTGCTACGCCGGGTGAGGTAAAAAATGGGCTGGCCTATCTTGTCCCCGTAGGCAAAAGGGCAATCAGTATCGCGGTTAATGAGGTCAGTGGTCTAGCCGGATTACTTCAACCGGGTGATCGTGTTGATGTAGCGGCAATTATGAGTTTTCCTGATGGGAGGGGAGGAGAAGAAGTTTCTGCACTTATTGTGGTGCAAAATATTCCTATTTTAGCGGTGGGAAAACAAATGGATGAAAAAGGTAAGAAAATAGGGTCAGAGAGCGGTGAACAGAAAACGATTACTTTAGCCGTGACGATAAAGGAGGCGCAAGCTTTGCTTTTAGCAGGACAAAAGGGTTCTTTGCGTTTGTTATTACGTTCACCTGTTGATGATAGTATGGAGGGGACAGTACCCTTTACGGCCCGGGACTTCCTGCAATAAAGGGGGGAAAGCAGATGGATTTAATTCGTGTTTTAATTGCTGATGCCGATGGAGAGAGTAGAGCCGGTCTTGCCCAGATGCTCTCCGCTGATGAAGAACTTATTGTGGTTAGTGAGGCTTGTGAGGGGATGGAGGCGGTGCAGAAGTGTAAAGCTTTACAGCCTGATATAGTTTTAATGGACTATAATTTGCCGGGATTGGATGGATTAAGTGCTACAGGTAAAATTACGATAGAAGTTCCCGGGACGGCCGTAATTATGCTTAGTGTCAAAGAGGAGCAGGAATATTTGCGGAGTGCTATGTTAGCGGGAGCACGTGATTTTTTGGTTAAGCCTTTTTCCAGGGCGGAATTAGTAAAGACAGTGAAAAGGGTTTTTCAGGTAGAAAGCAAAAGATTAGCTCACACTGATTGGCCGGGGCAAAAGCGGAAAAGCGAAGTAATTACAGTGTTTGGTACTAAAGGTGGGGTAGGGAAAACTACTGTTGCGGTTAATTTAGCGGTTCTTTTAGCCCAAAGGAAACAAAAAGTAGCGTTACTTGACTTAGATTTGCAGTTTGGTGATGTTTCTGTATTTTTAAATTTATTTCCACGCCGTACTATGTCTGAATTAGCTCAGGAAAGAGATGTGTGGGATATAGAATTATTGGAAAGTTATCTTCTCCCTCATGTTTCAGGTGTGCAAACTCTTCCCGCTCCCGGACGACCGGAATATGCAGAATTGATTACGTCAGAGTATATACAGGATATTATTAATCTGCTTAAATTAAAGTATGATTATATTATTATTGATACTCCGCCATTTTTTAATGATACGAATCTAACGGCCTTAGATTTGTCTACCCAGATTTTATTAGTTTTAGCCATGGATTTAGCGACGATCAAAAATATTAAATTAAGCTTAGAACTTTTAGAATCTTTACAGCATCTGGGCAAAACAAAACTTATTTTAAACAGGGCTTCTGATGATATGGGGATTACGATTGCCGATGCGGAAGAAACTTTGGATTTCTTGATTGCCGGTTATATTCCCAGTGAAGGGAAGATTGTTGTGCCGGCCCTTAATGAAGGAATTCCTTTTGTTTTATCCCATCCCACAGCCAGAGTCAGTAGGGCTATACAAGAAGTTAGTAATTTAGTGGTTAATGATCAAGGCTATCAGGAAGATTTAAAAGCTAAAAATAAGCAAGGTTTTTTCAGTCGTTTGTTTAAATAGGGGTGAGTAAAAATGTCTTTATTACAACGTTTGGAAAAAGAAAGAAGAGGTCAGATAGAAGCTGGGGAAATAGAAAAAGCAAAACCCCCAACTGTAGATGACCCTTATCGTGAGTTGAAAATTAGAGTTCATCGTGAAGTAATTGAAACTTTGGATCTCGAGTTGCAGGATAAGAAGGAGCAACTCGTATTAAAAGGTGAACAATATGTGCAGAGAGTGGAAGAATTGATTAATCTCATCGTAGATCGGGAGGCCGGTAGTTTACCACGGGCCGAGCGACAGAAAATAACCGGAGAAATTATGGATGAAGTAGTAGGTCTTGGTCCGATTGAGCCCTTAATTAGAGACCCGGAAGTGTCGGAAGTCATGGTTAATGGCCCTGGGCAAGTTTTTGTGGAACGACAGGGGAAATTAGAAAAAACGGAGATAATTTTTCGTGATGAAAAACATGTCCTGCATATTATTGATAAAATAGTTTCCCCATTAGGGCGAAGGATTGATGAGTCAATGCCCATGGTTGATGCTCGTTTGCCTGATGGTTCTAGGGTTAATGCCATTATTCCCCCTCTTTCTTTAGTTGGTCCGGTAATTACGATTAGAAAGTTTGCGCAAGACCCTTTGACGATTTATGACTTGATTAGGTTTGGTACTTTGACGCCACAAATGGCTACATTTTTAGAGGCTTGTGTAAAAGGACGCTTAAATATTATTATTTCCGGAGGGACCGGAAGTGGCAAAACGAGTACGCTTAATGTGCTTTCTTCTTTTATTCCGGAGTCGGAAAGGATTGTGACGATTGAAGATGCAGCTGAACTGCAATTACATCAAGAACACCTGATTACTTTAGAAAGCAGACCACCTAATATTGAAGGAAAAGGAGCGATTACGATTAGGGACTTGGTGCGTAATACTCTCCGGATGCGTCCGGAAAGGATAATTGTGGGCGAGGTCCGTTCTGGGGAAGCTTTAGATATGTTGCAAGCTATGAATACCGGCCATGATGGTTCTTTGACTACGGGGCATGCGAATTCGCCACGTGATATTCTTTCCCGTTTGGAGACGATGGTGCTGATGGCCGGCATGGAACTACCGATTCGGGCTATTCGTGAACAAATGGCTTCTGCTTTTGACCTTATTGTGCAGCAAACTCGCTTTCGGGATGGTAGTCGGAAGATTACTCATTTGACTGAGGTTGTGGGCATGGAAGGAGAGCTGGTTACTTTACAGAATATTTTTCTTTATGTAACGGAAGGGATAGATAAGCGTGGTAAGGTCAAAGGGCATTTTAAAGCAACAGGCATTAAACCGAAGTTTATGGAGAAGTTGGCGGCGGCCGGCATTCATGTTTCCGATGACCTTTTTCTTCATTAAGAGACTTCTGAATTGTTCATAGGGGGGGTGAGGTCAAAGATGAAAATTTTTCTGACTTGTTTATGTAGCTTTTTTACTGTAGTTTTCTTTTTCTTGTCTTTAGAATGTTTTCGTTTTCAGAAGAAGAGAAAAGTACAGTTGAGAATGAAGAGTTTAAAAGAGGCTGAGAAACAGAAAATAGAGAGGGCAATAGAAACAGAAAAAAGTATTTTTGTCGGTGCGCAAAAGGTCATTAGTTTTGTAGGCAAGGTCTTAGAACGGCGGGGCATAATTAAACCTCTGGAAGAAAAAATGATTAAAGCGGATCTTCCTTTAAGAGGTGAGGAGTATTTAGTACTTTGGTTATTAGTTACTTTCGTGCCCGGATTTTTATTGTTTTTGGTGACGCGACATTTGTTTGGGGGCTTAATTTTATGTCTGCTTTGTTTTTTTATACCCCCTTGTCTGGTGAATAGAGAACAGCAGAAGAAATTAAAAAAGTTTAATGAACAGTTAGTAGACGCTTTGGTCATTATTTCGAATTCTTTACGTGCTGGGCATAGTTTTATGCAAGCGATAGAATTGGTGGGCAAAGAGATGCCGGCTCCGTTAGGCAAAGAATTCGGCAGAACTTTTCGGGAAATTAAATTAGGAACAACTACGGAAGAGGCGTTACATAATTTAGGGCAACGTGTGGCTAGTGAGGACTTGGATTTAATTATTACCGCGGTCTTGATTCAGAGGCAAACTGGCGGTAATTTAGCCGAAATAATGGATACGATTTCTGATACGATTAGAGATCGTATTCGTATGCAAGGCGAAATTAAAACTTTGACGGCACAAGGTAAATTATCGGGAATAGTTATTGGCTTAATCCCTCTTTTTTTGGTGGGGATTATGTTATTGCTTAATCCTAGTTATCTTTTACCTTTATTTCGTTCCTCCTTGGGACTAATGATCTTGAGCGCCGGAATTATGGGGGAGGTCATTGGGGTCATATGTATTAAGAAAATCGTAACAATTGATTTTTAGTGAGGGGAAACTATGTTTAAATTACTTTTAGCAACTTTTATTTTTACAACATTGCTAGCTATTGCTTTTCTCAATAGCAGGTTTCGTGAGCGCACGGTTTTTTTAAAGCGTTTGCAAAAAATAGTAATGAGTCAGGCAGCACAAAATAAATTGGAAGAGGATGAATTGAGCAAACCTTTTGGGGAAAGGGTGATTAGACCTCTTTTAGTGAAAATTTCTCGGGTACTTGACCGGGTTATTCCGGTGAAAAGTCGTGTTAAATTGCAGCGGGAATTACAATTTGCCGGAGAACCTTGGAATTTGCAACCTCATGAGTTTCAGGCTATGCAGTATGGTATGATTTTTTTCTTGACTTTGGGGGGCTGGTTTTTAACTTTAAGCATGGGCAAAACGGTTGTTGTTCAACTTTTCATGGCTTTTTCAGGCGGTCTTTTAGGTGTTTTAATGGGGAAATTCTATTTAACGGCACGGATCAAGCAAAGGCAGACAGCTATTCAAAAAGAGCTTCCTGATGTTTTAGATTTACTTACGGTAAGTGTTGATGCCGGTTTAGGTTTTGATGCTGCTTTAATGCGTGTTGTCGAAAAGTTTTCCGGTGAATTAAGTAAGGAGTTACGCAAAACTTTACAAGAGATGCAAATGGGAAAAACAAGAGAGGAGGCTTTAAAAGATTTGGGTGAACGCACAGGAGTTGAGGACTTACTTACTTTTATTAGTTCTATGATTCAAGCGGATCAGTTGGGAGTTTCAATTAGTAAGGTTATTCGTACCCAAGCCGAACAAGTTCGTTTAAAAAAACGTCAGCGCATTGAAGAAAAGGCGATGCAAGCCCCGATTAAAATGTTGTTTCCTTTAGTATTTTTTATTTTCCCTAGTATCTTTATTGTCTTATTAGGTCCGGCTGTTTTACGGATCACCAAGATTTTTGGGGGAGGAATGTAGATTGCGAGCCCTAGTGAAAAAAGAGGACGAGATTATTGGTGACCGAATTAAGGTTGCTCATAATTTTGGGCAGCGTTTGCAAGGTTTATTAGGTAAAAAGGCATTAAAAAAGGGTGAAGGGCTTTTGTTAATCCCTTGTCGACAGGTACACACTTTTTTAATGTCTTTTTACCTAGATGTTCTTTTTTTAAATAAACAAGGAGAGATTGTGGCTTTGGTTGCGGAAATGGCACCGGGGTGTAAATCGCCTTTGGTGCAAGAGAGTTATCAGGTTTTAGAATTACCGGTCGGAACGATTGCCTTAAAAAATTTAAAAAAAGGTGATTGCTTGGAGATAATTAAGGTTAAAGAAAAGGTATAAATTACTAAATGATGGAAATACTACTAACAACAACAAAAATTATATTTAGGAGGAATTTATTATGGAAATGCAGTTGTTGTTAGAAAAAACTAGAACTTTACATCAGTTGTTGCAAAAATCGGCAGGACAAATATTGGATTATGACACTATAGCCGGAGAGGTTTCTCGTTTGTTGGAAGCCAGTGTCTATATTGCCGATAAGAACGGTAATTTATTGGGGAAAGGAGAGTTGGTAACTATTCACGGTGGTATCTTTCCGGAAGAGGAACTTTTAAAAGGGCAGTTTTCGGAAAGTAGTCAACAATGGCTTTTTGGCTTTACACATACAGAAGTTAATTTCGTGCCGCAAGGTACAAATTTCTATTGTATTTTAACACCGGTGGTGGGGAATCGGGAAAGAATGGGGACAGTTATTTACGCGCGTGAAAGAAGCCCCTATACGGCGGCTGAAATAATTTTGGCCGAATATGGGGCTAGTGTAGCCGGAATGCAGATTTTGCGTAAAGCTAATGAACGTCTGGAAAATGAAGCACGAAAAAAGACAGTGGTACAATTAGCTTTGGAAGTGCTTTCTTATTCTGAATTGGAAGCAGTGAAATATATTTTTAATGAGATTGAAGGTTCAGAGGGTTTTCTTGTGGCCAGTCGCTTAGCAGAGGAATATAAGCTTACGCGTTCCGTGATTGTTAATGCTTTACGTAAATTAGAAAGTGCCGGGGTGATTGATGCTCGTTCTTTAGGGATGAAAGGTACATATATTAAGGTATTGAATGATTATCTCTATGAGCAATTAGCAGAAATATAACTGTACCGTTTTCCGTTTCGTGCTTCATACAGTGATTTTAGCCAGGTACTGCCGCGGGTATGTATCAGCAAAGTATTACCTACGGACTCCTAAAGCTAAAAGGAATCGAATTCACTTCACCTGGGGTTCGGGCTATGCATGACTATGTGGGGACCCCCATCCCCACCTAGGGTAGACGCCCTCACCACATCGGTTCAGTTCGTTCGTCTGAAGAAGGGCTTTAAGGGAGTCCTTTTAGGTAAATACTTTGTTTTATGTGAACCGTAGAAAGAAGTCACCCTCCGGCAGTACCTTATCTAAAAGACATTGAGCAAGGGGAAGAAATGGTACAGAAGACCGTGATTGAAATTGCGGTCTTTTTTGTCTGCCATATAGTTGTTAAAAAGAATAGGGAAAAGAAGGAAAAAGAAGGTTTGAAGTCGAATGTTAGATTAAAGCTGTAGTGTCTAAAGTGGAGTGAGCAAGGTTAATGAGGCGACAAGGTTGGTGGCATGCTTTTTTAAATATCCTTTTTCCGGAAAAAGATGTTTGCCTTTTTTGTTTACAAAAGGATAAAAGTGCTGAACATATGAGGCTTTGTCATGAATGTACAGAAAAAATCTTAAAGATTACGGAAGAGCTGGAAACTTGTCCGTTCTGTGGGTTTTTTACAGCCGGTGATGCTTGTCCTACTTGTCGAAGTTGGCGAGAAAAGTTTTTGCGAGTAGGAACGGTAGTACCTTATGAAGGTATGTTCCGAGAATTAATTCATGACCTTAAATTTAACGGGAGAAAAGATTGGGCGCGTCCCCTAGGTTATTTGATGGCTTGTCGCGTAAGAAGATTAGGGTTTGCCGAAAAGATTCAGGCGATCATTCCGGTTCCTCTTTATTCCGGTCGCGAAAAAGAACGAGGTTTTAATCAGAGTTTACTTTTAGCTGAGGTGATCGCCGCGGAATTACAAAAACCGTTATGGTCAGAAGCATTAGCCAGAGAACATTTTCATCATCCGCAAATGATGTTAAGCAGGGAAGAGAGGATGCAGAATATTGCTGGAGCTTTTAGATATGCCCAGGGAAGAGAAATGCGTGGGGGAATGATTTTATTAGTTGATGATATTATTACAACAGGGGCTACTCTTTTGGCTTGTGCTGATATTTTGCGTCAGGTTGGAGCCCGGGATGTATGGGCTATAACTTGGGCAGTGGGTTATAATGTTAAATTGATGGAAAAAGTTGCTGGCAGTTGGTTTTATTATGAGAAGGCAAAAGAAAAAAGTATAAATAAAAAGTACCAATAGATAAAGGAGAGATTTTTATGGATTTAAGAAATTGTCCGGAGTGTGGTAAAATATTTAATTTTTTGCGC
>DUTO01000240.1 GCA_012842035.1 Clostridia bacterium
AACTTGATTAAAAATCTTGGCCATCGCCATATACTGAAAAGCAGTAATCGCCAGATAAGCGATAATTAAAAGAATTGACGCAATATATCTTAAAGTACGATTTTTTTATTTAGGTCCGCGGATTAATGATTTTGGTTTTCAACATAATGGGGAAACACTTGGTGACTGGATGGAATATCGTTATAGTCGTACTTTAAGATATATTGCGTCAATTCTTTTAATTATCGCTTATCTGGCGATTACTGCTTTTCAGTATATGGCGATGGCCAAGATTTTTAATCAAGTTACAGGTATTTCTTATGAGTTTGCCTTGTTTCTTACGGCTATTATTGTGATTGTTTATACTTCTATCGGTGGGCTCTGGGCCGTAGCTTCGACCGATGTTTTACAAGGTGCGATGACTTTATTGGGGATTGTATGTTTAACACCGATTATTGTAGCTAGAGCAGGTGGCTTAGGTAATATTTTTGCGAGTGCTCCGGCAGAGCATTTACAGTTGTTCGGTTATGTTAATCCTGTGGGAGCGCTTTCCTTTGCTTTAGTTTTTTTACTAGGAATTGTTACCTGGCCTGATATTTGGCAGAGATGTTATGCAGCAAAAAACAAAAAGACATTAAAAGGTTCCTTGCTTACTTTTTTCTTTGCTAATCTATTGTTAACCGGTGTTTTAGTGCTTTTCCTTGGTTTTAGTGCTAGAGTTCTTTATCCCGGTTTTGCGGCACCGGAAAACATTTTACCATTTATGATTATGGATCAAATACCTAATATTTGGGGTTCACTTTTTTTAGCAGCTTTACTGGCTGTGATTATGGGTACGGCCGATTCTACTTTACTTGTTTGTGCGGTGATGTTTGAAAAAGATATTTATGGTAATCTTAAACCCGGAGCTACTGATGAGCAAAAGTTAAAGGTCAATAAGTTGGCTACAGCAATAGGTGGGTTGCTAGTATTAATCTTAGCATTTACGGCGCCGTCTATGTTCGATATTTGGGTGTGGAGTGCTGATATTACCGGTGCAACATTAGCCGTACCGATTTTACTGGGGATGTGTTGGAAAAAGCCTTCACATAAGGCTGCAATGACAGCGGTTGTTTTAGGTTTTGTTGGTTGGACACTTGCCCAGGTAGGGCTTGTTAGTTGGAGTCCAATTTTGTTAGGCTCTTTACTTTCTTTATTTGGTTATTTATTAGTTACTATTATCAGTCCTCAGAAAAACAATTTATAATGTACTCTTAGATGCTATGGGAATAGAGGGCAATGGAGGTTATAAAGAATATGGATTTAGTCATTCAAAATGGTTTAGTTATTGATCCGGAAACACATTTGCAGCAAAAGATGAATATAGGGATTAAAAATGGTCGCATTGCTCAGTTAAGTCAGGAAAAGTTACAAGGTAAGCAAGTAATTGAGGCGACAGGATTAATAGTTGCTCCCGGTTTTATTGACCTACATGTTCATGAGGATACGTTGTCGTCAACGGAAGGAGACAAAATGTTACCCCTGGAAACGGCTGCGGCATTACTGCATACAGGTGTAACTACAATGGTAGGAGGGAATTGTGGGTTTAGTGCTTTACCGATTAAGGAACAGCTGGAAACAGTAAAACAAGCTCAGTTACCCCTTAATTATTATACTTTGGTTGGTTATATAACTTTA
>DUTO01000241.1 GCA_012842035.1 Clostridia bacterium
AGCTGTTCTTGTTGATCGTGGGCATCGTGAGTTGCCTATCCGCGCTGATTATATTGGCAAAAATGTACCTACTTCACGCCGTGAATCCATCGAGGTTATGCTTCAGGAAACAGATGGGGAAGAGAGAATTTTAATCGTAGAAAAATAGTTATATAAGTTAAGATTTTTTTTACAATTAATCTTGACAAGATAAATTAAAGGTGTTAAACTCAAATTGAACTTAACAAAGATATTATTAAAAATGGTTTCAGTCTTTTTGCGGAGAAAAAGAGAGTGAAGTTGGGTTTTTAACTTTAAGTATAACTTTCTAAAAACAAATAGTGGCGCAAGAGAGACATACATAGGTGGTGAGCTTGCCTAAATATGTCTTTTTTTTATGTTTAATTTTAATTTAACTAAATTTAACTAGATGGAATCTTTGTTTCTGAAAGGAGGTATCAGCTAGCAAAGTTTGTTTTATAATATGAGATGTGTTTTCGTCGTACAAACATTATTTTAATTAGGGGGTGATGGGGATGGGTATAATTCAGTATACGTTAATAGCGTATGGTTTAACAGCAATCATATCTTTAGCGGTTATTGGAGTTATTGTTTTGGTTAATAATGTGGTATCAGGTGGTAATAATAATGGAGCAAATTAAGGGGGTGTAAGATAAAATGGTTGATGTATTAATTAGTTTATTTCCGGGAATAAGTAGTTTATTTTTACAGGATCCAGTGATTGCAATTGCAAGGGTAGTACTAATTATTGCAGGTTTTTTTATTGCTTATTATGGATATAAGAGAACGTTGGAGCCTTTGATCATGGTGCCTATGGGTTTAGGAATGATAGCGGTTAACGCCGGGGTTCTAGTTCTGGGTGATGGTGGTTTCGGAACTATTTTTATCAATTCTTTAGCTGAAGAGCCGCTTAATGTTCTGGAACTTATGCAGATTAACTGGTTACAACCCATTTATAATTTGACTTTTGGGAATGGACTTATTGCTTGTTTGGTTTTTATGGGTATCGGTGCGTTGAGTGAAATTGGCTTTATTTTGTCTAGACCTTGGACATGTGTATTTATAGCTATTCTTGCTGAACTCGGTACTTTTGTTGCTTTAATAATTGGTGTAAAAATGGGTCTTTTGCCTAACGAAGCTGCTGCTGTAGCTGTTATTGGCGGTGCTGACGGTCCGATGGTCTTGTTTACTTCTCTTGTTTTGGCGAAGCATCTATTTGTGCCCATTGCCATTATTTCCTATTTGTATTTGAGTTTGACTTATGCTGCTTATCCTTTTCTGGTTAGATGGCTTGTTCCGAAAAAATATCTGGGCATAGACGTAGAAGTTGCTGTGCCTAATGTTTCGAAAAAAGCGAAGTTTATTTCTACAGTTGCGTGTTGTACTTTGTTATGCTGGTTATTACCGGTTGCTGCCCCGTTAATGGTGTCCTTTTTCTTGGGTGTAGCCATTAAAGAAGCGGAAATTGAACCATTGCAAGAGTTTTTTGAAGGACCTTTGCTTTACGGTTCTACTTTGTTCCTGGGTTTCCTTTTGGGGACACTTTGTGAAGCTCAAGCCTTGTTAGACCCCAGGGTTCTTTCTTGTGTTGTTTTAGGGGTTGTTGCTTTGGGTTTCTCAGCTTTGGGTGGTTTGTTTGCCGGTTGGTTAGTTTATTGGTTCTCCAAGGGCAATTTCAACCCTGCCATTGGGATTGCTGGAATTTCTTGTGTACCGACAACTGCCAAAATTGCTCAGGAATGTGTTTCCGAAGAAAATCCGTTTGCCATAATCATGCCTATAGCTATGGGCTGTAATGTTTCCGGGGTTATTGTTTCGGCTGTGGCTTCAGGTGTGCTTATTGCTACGGTACACATGGTCGGTTAAGAAAGTTGTTTAAGCTCCAAAGAGTAATAGAGTTATTAGCAAAACAAGTAGTTATTAGTATGAAATAGTGTAAGCTAAATAAATAAAAAGGAAATAGACGGGGAAACTTATAACTAAGAAAGTTTTTAAGACTGTGTGTTTAAACTAAAATGAGCAGAAAAAGAGAGAATATGAGAGATGGAGTGGATATCAAATGTTAAGTAATACTAATAATACTAACGAATGGATCGATTGTTTTAGTGGAAAAAAAGATTGGAATGTTGAAACGGCAGCGATGCTATTAGCTCTTACTTGGACACTCGCTGATGAAGATAAAATGAAAAAAATTTTAGATGAACAAGGTTATCGGTATGTAGTTACGGAAATAGGTGGTACGACTTTCGGTGAGTTCCAAAGAAAGACGACACGGGCTGTTTTGGGGGCTTGTCTTAATGCTGGGCTGATTAAGAAGACAAGCCCTCAAGCTCACGCTGTCCTTCATGCTACAGAAGAAGCCAAAAAGGGAATTATGGTCAATGCTTCTTCCAGTACAAGTATTGCTGTAAAAATAGCTATAGTACGTAATGAGAATTGGGTGGCTGTAGCTATTTTTGGACAATCGGCCATTCATCCGTTGACGAATCATCTTAGAGCAGGGCTAGGTGTAATGCATATTTCGGATTAATAATTTGGCTTATAAAAATAAATAGTGGAGAATGAGGGATAAAATTGCTATAGTAAATAGCTTTATTATCCCTTTTTATTCTAAATAATCTTCAGAAAGGAGCGTAGTCAATGGGAAAAGATGTAAAGAAAGTATGGGACAGTTTGAAGAAAGACACGGAAGAAAGGCTTAAGAGCGTCGCGCATTTAGTGCAAGACGGAAAAGTAGTAGCGGCTAAAGATGCTGTTGCCTTATTAGAGGGGGTTATCAAACCTGGAGACAAGGTAAACCTGGAGGGTAATAACCAAAAGCAGGCTGACTTTTTGGCTGATTGCTTATGTAAGGTAGATCCGGAAAAGGTTTATGACTTGCATATGGTTCAGTCTGTAATTGCCCTACCCAGCCATTTAGATGTCTTTGATAAGGGGGTTGCCAAAAAACTTGATTATTCTTTTTCCGGGCCTCAGGCAGGACGTTTAGCGGATTTTGTCCGTGATGGTAAGCTTCAGTTAGGGGCTATTCATACTTATTTAGAATTGTACGGTAGATATTATGCTGACCTGGTGCCTAGAGTAGCTTTGGTAGTCGGTTATCAAGCTGACAAAGAAGGTAATCTTTACACAGGCTTTAATACTGAGGATACTCCAATTATTGTGGAGGCAACTAAATTTAAACAAGGTATTGTTGTGGCTCAGGTAAATGAAATAGTAGACAAACTGCCCAGAGTTGATATTCCGTTCAATGACAAAATCAACCCAGTC
>DUTO01000242.1 GCA_012842035.1 Clostridia bacterium
ACTTGCCTTTAGCTAAAGGTGTTAAAACGGAAAGCATCAAAAAAAGCAAGCCTATTTCTAACCCACGACGTTCAATCAAGGGGAAATAATGGGTCAAATGAGATAATTTGATCACCATCAAAATACACGCTGAAGTAGCTATCAGCGGGGCTTTGCCTATTATTCCAATAATAATTAAAATGATTAGCGCCGTTTCGCCCCACATCCTCAAGACCTCCAAAAAAACATCTAATAAAAATCTATGCGGAAAATCACAGTCTTAAAACTTTTTCCCTAGCATAGATTTTTTCTAGAGGTGAAAATTATGCCCAAAGTTTGGTCTATTGCTTTATGTATGGGACTGCTAAGGCTCTTCTCCGGTTTTATTGAAATAACGGCAGGAATAATGATGATTTATTTTCATAATATTGAAACTGCTTTAAAAATTAATGCTCTCCTCGCTTTAATTGGACCTCTAATGATGATTATCGTAACCTCGCTTGGTTTAATAGGAATTGCCGGAAATGTCTCTTTAGAAAAAATGCTCCTTATTTTATGTGGTGTTGTTTTAATTTTTTTCGCAATTAATAAACTGTGAATAATATTTCTCTTCCTACACACAATAAAACACGGCTAGATGAAAATCAGAAAACAAGGAGGTGCAAAATGACAGTAGGTACTCAAATGCATCAGACTCTAGCTTCTCTAGAATCTGCTTGTGCTAATTTAAAAACTTTTGCTTTAGAAACTGAAGATAAAACCGCTAAAAAAATGTTTGCCGAGTATTCTCAACAACTCGATTCCATTTGCCAAGGTGTGAAAGCCAGATGTAATTATATTGAGCAACAAGAACCCCAATATAAAGTTTTCGATAACGCTATTCAACAAGGCGTCCAACACGAAAATCAACAGGAAAAAATGAACACTACTGAATATTAAATAAAACACTAAGGGATAATCTTCAAACTAAAGTTTAAAGATTATCCCTTTTTTTCCGCAACCGAAAAATTCTTTAACACAGTTACTAAAGCAAATCCTAACAATAGTAATCCGGCAATTATATTTAAATAAACAACACCTAAACGTAACCGAACCATCAAAAAAAGCAAGCAACTATACAAAAAATAACCGGTAACCCGCTTTTTTTGCAAGGCCTCTTTTTTGATGTTCAATAACTTTTCCTGAGGTTTGAATTTTTCAGAATCAATAACTTCCTTTATTTCTGAAACAGAAGGGAAAAGAAGAGTATGTTTTAATAAACACCGTAACTCTTCACCATTATATAATTTTAAATTAACCTCAAAAGGCAGCAAGGAAATAAATTTCTCCTGTTCAAAGTCAAATTCTCCGGGCGTAAGAATGTTTACTTGAGATATGCCTTGTTGAAAACATGTTTGCACTACTGCTAAAACTTCCCGTGTAGTAACAACTTCTTCCCCATAAACATCAAGATAGACAAAAGCTAATTTTTCACCCCATAAGCTTCCTGTCAAAAAACCATCTTTCATTACTAGGTTTTTTATTTTATACTGTTTATAAATTTCTGCCTGTACTATTTTTAAAAAAACATCGGGAGGTGTTTGGGCTAAACGTTTTTGAAATTCTTGTCTGGCTATCTTTTGAAAACAAGCCTTCTTTAATCTTAAGTCCTCGCTTTGTCTTTTAAAAAAACACCTTAAAACCAGCACAGTCAAAACAACAATTATTCCTCCCCCGACTATCTTTAACGTAGGCGCAAACCAAAAAAGAAGTAATAAAATCACCAAAAAAATGAACAGATGACGTGATAAACGCGGGGCCCGTGCTTCCACTAAATTGTGACGACGATAATAAGCCCTTAACAAACGTTTGTTTCGTTTTTTTTGCCACCTTCTTTTTATATTCTGCTTTATATTCTGACTCATACTTTGCCAGCTCTTCATAAAAAATACTCCTCCGCTTAAACTAACTCTTTAGAATCAGTCTAACCGGAAAACTACTTTTCCAACCCTTCTTAAAATTTAAAGTTTCACAAATAAATACAATGTGACGAACTATAGGGCTGAAAAACCGCTTGTTCCACTTCACCTTTTTGATTTAAAACTAAGGTTCCATTGTGCAAAAATCTATCTTGCACACGATATCTCAGATCCATAAAATGACAGACGAGTTTATCTCCTTTTTTTTCAGAATGCATATGAAAAAAAGGTGTAAATTCACGAAAAACTTGTCCCAACACAGTCCCACTTAAAATACTTATTAATTCTTCACTTTCGTAATACAGTCGTTGAAATATTTTGTAACTACCTTTACCAAGATTAAGACTTCCCACAATATTCTTATTCGCTTGTTCAATAATAAAGTCCCAAAATAACAAATTCATACTAGAAGGCAATACACTCACTTTCAACAGCGCTTTTTTCTTAAAAAATCTGGTCTCAATAATATGTTTAGCCCACTGACGCAAACTCCAGCGCAGCAGAAAATAAAAACCAGATAACCATAAAAACAAGTAGTCATTAATCCCCTGACTATAACGCCATAAGCTAAACAAACTAAAAAAAACCAAAACCGGATCAAAAAGAGGTAATAAATTAAGCGTGTATTTTTTAGTGTTTAAAGGCCAAAAAATTTTCACGCCATAAGAATTTAATAAATCGAGACATAAATGTGATAAAAAACCTAATAAAACCCAAGGCAAAAGGGTGAAAAAATTATAGCTCGGATAAAAAAAACTTAAAAGTAATGCCCCGGCACTTGACACTACTATCGCACTAGGCAGAGAATGAGAAAAACCACGATGGTGTTTTAAATAAGCATAATCACCCCATAATTGAAACAAAATATCTACATCCGGCAAAAGACTTCCCGCTACTGAAGCCACCATTAAACCATTAGAAAAAGAGAGAGGTCCCCCCCCTTTTATCCCTAACGCCATTCCTACTAAACCATGTGTAACCGGATCCATAATCCCTCAAACCCCCACTCTAAATAATAAAGCCCGGAGGCAACTTAAGTTGTTTCCGGACTTTATTATAGCATGACCCAAGAGCTCCATTAACAGGTACCTTTTTCCACTAATCTAAAAAATCAAATTCCCAACCAGATATGCTTACGGTATCTCCATCTTGAGCTCCTTTTTCTCGTAAAGTATCTTCTACCCCCATTTGACGCAAAATTAAAAGAAAACGCTCCATATTATCTTCATAATTAAGATCCATTTTACGCAATAAACGCTCAATTTCCGGTCCATAAACTTCCCATATCCCCTCTTGCAGTTCTACCTGATAAGGCTCCTCTTTTTCCACTTTAACTAGACGAAACTCTTCTGTGGAAACTTCAAGAGGTGTTATCGGCAGGGTAGCTAATAATTCTCCTGTCCGAAACATTAACTCTTTTAGCCCTTCCCCCGTAACTGCTGAAACAGGATAAATTTCATATTTTGTGCCTAGCTCTTTTTTTAATCTAACTAAATTTTCCTCGGCCCCGGATAAATCCATTTTATTAGCTACAATTATTTGGGGTCTATTTTTTAAATAAGGATTGTATTTTTCTAATTCCTTATTAATCACAGTAAAGTCTTGGCAAGGATCCCGTCCTTCAGAACCGGCTATGTCCAAAACATGCAGCAAAAGTCGGGTTCGTTCAACATGACGCAAAAAACGATGACCTAATCCTACCCCTTCGCTAGCTCCCTCTATGAGTCCGGGAATATCTACTAAAACAAAACTTTTCTCAGGGCCTAAACTAACTACACCTAAATGAGGATGAAGTGTCGTAAAATGATAGTTCGCAATTTTAGGCTTAGCCGCAGATACATGGGCAATAATTGTCGACTTGCCGACATTAGGGAAACCAATCAAACCAACATCAGCTAACAGCTTCAATTCCAGCTCTATCCACTTCTCTTCTCCTAAGTCCCCATTTTCCGCAATTCTCGGTGCTCGATTTACAGAAGAAACAAAACGAGCATTACCTTTTCCGCCTCGTCCACCTCGGGCCACAATAAATTGTTGACCAGCACTTGCTAAATCGGCAATAACTTCCTTCGTCCCGGCTAATCTAACTACTGTCCCTACCGGAACCTTAACAAGCAAATCACTGCCATTAGCTCCGTGCATGTTTTTCGCTTTACCATTTTCCCCTCGCTCTGCTTTAAAATGTCTCTGAAAGTGAAAATCAGCTAAAGTATGTAACCCCTCCGCCACCTGTAAAATTACACTACCACCTTGACCACCATCTCCACCAGAAGGACCTCCTTCCGGAACATATTTTTCACGGCGGAAAGAAACCATCCCCTTACCGCCATCGCCACCCTTTACATAGATTTTTGTATAGTCATAAAACATAAATTAATTCACCAAACCTCACTCAAATGTTTTTATCCGGTTTAATTGTTACAACTAGTTTTTCCGAACTTACTTTTTCATAAACTACAACTAGTGACTGAGAAGTTACCTTTTCCTCCTGTAAGTGATTAAGGTCTTCTTCACGCCCTATAAAAACCAAACTAAAATCAGCGACATTTTCTAAAAAACCCAATCTACACTTTAAATCATTAGCACTCAGCCTCTCCTGAACAGAAGACAATAATTCCCTTAACAATTTTGTTAATTCCAGATCAACATCTTGCCATTCTTGCCAATTACCCTCGAAAATGAATGCAAAAACAGCACCAGAATTCTCAATTTGAGTCATGAACCAAAGCAAAAAACTTTGTAATAAAGGAAGAGGAATTTTACTAAATTGCCCGTAACTTTTTACGCTTTCTACTGCTTTTAATGAATATTCTTTAGCCTTTTCCAAATTTCCTAATTGTAAATAACCATAAATGACTTGCAGATGATTCATAAAATCATGTCGCTGAATTTTATGCACCATCAACATTTTTTTTAATAAATCTTGTTCCAAATTCCTCACCCCCATGAAAAAAAACAAAGAAATTCACAAAAATTCACACAAAAGATAACAAAGAAAAATCCCGGAAGCTTTGCCCGGGACTTGAATAGCTTTTACACAACTGCTGCAGAATAAACACTAACTTGTTTTTTGTCTTTACTTTTTCTTTCGAACTTTACATATCCATCAACAAGGGCAAACAAAGTATCATCTTTTCCTAAACCAACATTATTACCCGGATGAATTTTTGTCCCTCTTTGTCTGACCAATATACTTCCGGCACTTACCAATTGACCATCGGATCGTTTTAAACCAAGACGTTTTGCCTGACTATCCCGTCCATTTCGAGAACTACCCATCCCTTTTTTCTGGGCAAATAATTGCAAATTCATTTTAAACAGCATGGTGTCCACCTCCTCTTTCTAACTTGAAGATACCGCCCATAACTTTCTGCAATCGACTGAAGCCCTAATTCTAACGTACCTATAATTATTTCAGCCTTTTTAAACTCTGCCACTGATAAATTCTCCGGTAACCAACACTCTAAATAACCTTTCTGATCCATGTGCCAAATAGGTTTTTTCGTTAAAAAAGCATCTAACCCTAAAAGTGCTGTCTGCGTAAGTGCTGAGATACTCGCACAAACCAAATCTTCACCTTGAGGAGCAGAACCGGCAT
>DUTO01000243.1 GCA_012842035.1 Clostridia bacterium
GAGAGCTTCTCTTGTCTTTTTCTTGTCACCAAGAATTCCTTTAGATAATACTTTATGGTTTAACATAATTTAATGGATTTTGAGGTTCACCATTGACACGAATAATAAAATCTAAATGTGGACCGGTACTCCACCCAGTACTACCAATTTTACCAATAGGGTCACCCTTCAAAACTAAATCACCTGCTTTAACTAAATACGCACTAAGATGCGAATACTGTGTAGAAATATCGCCCCCATGGTCAAGAATAATCGCCTGCCCATACCCACCTTTATTACCAACATAAATCACCCTACCATTTTCGGAAGCACGTACAGGTGTCCCTGTAGGAGCTGCTATATCAATACCTGCATGAAAGCTTTTTTTCCTAAAAATAGGATGAATCCGGTAACCAAATTCGGAGGTAATTTTACTATAACCGGGAAGCGGCCAGCCCATTTTTCCGGAACCCATATATGCTTCTTGATGATTAGCCTGCCATTCTCGAATAAACTTATCTAAACTTTTACGAACCTGATCAAGTTCATCTATTGAACGCGAATATTCACTCTTTTGTTGTTCAATTGTCTTTAAAAGATTATTCTTCTGCCTAGACTGCAACTCCATCTGACGTTGTTTATATTCCTTTTGTGTTTTAAGAAAACTATAATTATCGGCCTTTTCTTGCAGATCGGCTTCTTTTTCCACAAGTTTCTGCCGCGCCTGCTCCAACTCTTTTAAATTATTAACATCGTTCTCCGCTATTTTTTGCATAAAATCAAAACGAGTTAAAAAATCAGTCAAACTTGTAGCTTGTAAAAGAACAGCTAAAAAACTTACCTCACCCTGTTGATAAATCTCATTCAAACGTTGATTAAAATAGTCTGTCCTCTCCTCTACTAAAGTACCCGTCTTTTTTATTTCTTGCCGAGCAGCCTGCAAAAGTTCCTCTACCTTATTAATTTGTGCGTGCAGAGTAGTAACATCTCTTCCTAAATCATCAATGTTATTCTCCAACTGCCTAAGCTGTCCTAAAACCTGACGTTCTTCCCGTTCTTTTTGGTCATATAACTTTTCAAATCGTTCGATTGCTTCAGTAATTTCTTGCAATTCTTCCATCTTTTTATCTAACTCTGCATCTGTGGTGGCTCCAAGAGGCTGTGCTAAAAATAAAAACAAGACAGCCACTCCCCAGACCAACACTTTATAGCAGCCATGTTTTTTTACAAAGCACACCTCTTTTCCCTCCCAAAACTTATACTTTTAAAAAACGCCGGAGACTGATGGCACTACCTACAGCCCCTAAAAATGTTCCAATTAAAAGAAGCCATTTATAGACATTTAAGATAATATTTGTATCACGTAAAATCGGCAGAAAATTTAACGTCAATACCACATTCTGCACAAGATTAGCATAAAAAACATGTAAAGCAAGAACAGCCAAAACAGCTCCCACCAAGCCGACCATCATTCCTTCCAGGAAAAAAGGCCAACGTATATACCAGTCAGTAGCCCCTACCAACTTCATAATCCCAATCTCACGACGACGAGCAAAAACAGTAATTCTAATACTGGTCGCTATTAAAAAGATCGCAGCCAGACCAATCACTACTACTATTACTACCCCTACTGTCCGCATCCAATTAGTTAAAGCCAGAAGCCTTTCCACTAAGCCTTGACCATATCTAACATTCTCCACTTCGGGAATTTCCTCAACTTCACCGGCAATACGCGGAACATCCTCCGCTATTTTTGCTTTAAGACGATACATATCCGGGAGAGGATTATTTCCTCCCAAAGCATCAAGAATACTGGTGTCCTCACCAAAACGTTCCTGTAAACCCTTTAACCCTTCTTCTTTAGAAACAAAAGTTACTTGTGCTACACCACCAATAGCTTCAAACTTCCGCCGTAAATTAAGTGCATCTTCCCGCGTTACATCTTGTTTAATATAAGCATTAATCTCCAACTCTGATTCCATCACATTAGCCAAATGCTGAGAATTCAACACCAAGAGCCAAGCACAACCTAAAATAAGTAAAGAGACAGCCACCGTAGCAATAGAAGCTATACACATCACCTTATTTCTTTTCATGGAACGAAAAGCATCGCGAAAAGCGTACTCGAAACTACTTAACCTCACTTAATACTCGCCCCTTTCTTCATCACGTATAAGGTGACCAGCATCAAGCGCAATGACACGTTTTTGCATCCTATTAACTATGTCCCGATCGTGTGTTGCTGTGATTACTGTAGTACCTCTTTTGTTAATCGCTTGTAAAAGATTCATTACTTCCCAAGAAGTATCAGGGTCTAAATTCCCCGTAGGTTCATCAGCAATAACAATAAGCGGGTTATTGGCAATTGCTCGCGCTATACAAACCCTTTGCTGTTGCCCTCCTGAAAGCTGATGAGGATAAAAATTAAGCTTGTCCTCTAAACCGACCATTTCTAAAATAGCCGGAACTTGTTCTTTCACTTCATGTCTAGGCATCTCTATCGCTTCCATGGCAAAAGCCACATTTTCATAAACAGTTCTTTCCATCAATAAACGAAAGTCTTGAAAAACAAAGCCAATCTTACGACGATAATAAGGGACCTCCCTCTCTCGTAATCTTAAAAGACTTTTCCCGTTAACAAGAATTTGTCCCTCTGTAGGCAATTCTTCTCTGATTAATAAACGCGTTAAAGTAGACTTACCGGCCCCACTCGGCCCTACTAAAAAAACAAACTCTCCCCTTTTAATATGCAAATTTATATCTTTAAGTGCCTCTACTGTTACTTCACCTTGATATATTTTGGAAACATTAAATAACTGAATCATCCTGCCACCTCAAATCCTACCTTACTTATCCGACCTTTTTAAACAAAAAAAGTTCCCTAACTCCTAACATACATTATTTTCGACAGAAAAAAAAGAATCCCTGCTAAAAACAGCGAAATCTCCTTTGCAAATTTTGTCATATCTCCTACACCTAAGAAAAGATGCTGTACCATTTAACGTTTCCTTCTTCTACCTCTACTGTTTTAGCTAGGTACTGCCGCAAGATGACTTGTTTCCATAGCTAGCAGAAAGCAAAGTATTGACCTAAAGGACTCCATTAAAGCCCTTGTTCAGAAGAACAAACTGAGCCAATGTGGTGAGGGCGTCTACCCCAAGTGGGGATGGGGGCCCCCACATGGTCATGCATAGCCCGAACCCAAGGCGAAGTAAGTTCGATTCCTTTTAGCTTTAGGAGTCCGTAGGTAATACTTTGCTAATGCATAACCGCACCAAGGGTTAGTCTGTTCTGTATTGAGCACCGAAACGGGAAACGTCCCTCTCCCTACTCCCGAAGAAAAGATGCTGTACCGTTTAACGTTTCTTTCCCTGACCTCTACTGTTTTAGCCTAAGTACTGCCGGAGGATAACTTAGCGAAGGGCAGCTAAACGTCCTTTGCGAAGGTGAGGCTAGAAATAGCGAAGTGCCGACAGGGATGTCGGCACTAGGGCGAACTGAGCATGGACGCGAATTGAGCCCGGTCGGTATTACTCCGAACCGAGCTCTAGGACGTTCTGATTGTAGCTACGAAAATCAGAGGCAGTACCTAGGCTAAAACAACTGTATTGAGCACCGAAACGGGAAACGGTACAGCATCTTTTCGAATTATTTTCTTGGCAAGACCCGATACACAGCTTCTTTAATCTCCTGGACCGTAAGCCCATATTTTTTTAACAATTGTTCCGGTTCTCCCGACTCTCCAAAAACATCTTTAACTCCCACCCGCTCCATAGGTACGGGATAATTTTCCACCAAGACTTCAGCTACCGCACTACCTAGACCACCAATAATACTGTGTTCCTCTGCCGTAACAATAGCCCCTGTTTCCTTAGCCGCCCGCAGCACCATCTCTTGATCGAGGGGTTTAAGTGTCGCCATATTAATGACACGCACTATAATCCCTTCCTCAGCCAATTCTGCCGCAGCCTGTAAACTTTCGGGCACCATAATACCACATGCAATAATAGTAGCCTCATGCCCCTCCCGTAGTTGAGAAGCTTTGCCAATTTGAAATTTATGATTCTCATCATAAATCACCGGCACCGCGGCACGACCCAAACGTAGATAAACAGGTCCCTCATATTCAGCTACAGCCGAAACTGCTTTCTCAGCTTCCACCACATCCGCCGGAGCTATCACCGTCATATTGGGTAAAGAACGCATAATGGACATATCAACAAGCGCCTGATGGGAAGCTCCATCTGCCCCTACCGTTAAACCGGCATGACTAGCGGCAATCTTGACATTAAGCCGAGGATAGGCAATGGAATTACGAATCTGTTCAAAGGCACGACCTGTCGCAAAAATGGCAAAAGTACTGGCAAAGACTATTTTACCCGTTGCCGCTAATCCGGCTGCCACCCCCATTAAGTTTTGCTCCGCTATTCCCATATTAAAAAACCGTTCCGGATAATGTTTGCAAAACTCATAAGACCTTGTAGACTTAGATAAATCAGCATCTAAGACTACCATGTTCTCATATTCGGCTCCTAATTTAGCCAAGGCTTTACCATAACCTTCCCGTGTGGCTATCTTTTTCATTTTCTCCTTCCCCTCTCCTAAGCTAGTTCGGCCAAAGCCTTTGCGGCCTGCTCCCGACTTGGAGCATTGCCATGCCAGCCTACTTGATTTTCCATAAAAGAAATACCTTTGCCTTTTATAGTATCGGCAATAATTATTACCGGCTGATCCTTAACTTTTTTCGCTACCTCTACTGCTGTTGCTATTTCTCTGAAAGAATGACCATTAATCCTTTCGACATGCCAACCAAAGGCCCAAAATTTATCCTCAATGGGCTCTGGAGACATTACCTCTGTCACCGGCCCATCAATCTGTAAACCATTATAATCTATAAAAGCAATTAAATTATCTAATTGATAATGAGCAGCGGCCATCGCCGCTTCCCAAACTTGTCCTTCTTCGATTTCACCATCCCCTAATAGAGCAAAAACACGATAAGCTTTCCGATCTAATTTTCCGGCTAAAGCCATCCCTACAGCCGTTGAAATGCCTTGACCTAATGAACCGGTAGACATATCCACCCCCGGCACCTTTTGCATATCGGGATGCCCTTGTAAAGGACAGTTGATTTTTCTAATGTTCAAAAGCTCTTCCCGAGGGAAGAAACCTCTCTCTGCTAAAGCCGCATATAATACCGGAGCAGCATGTCCTTTACTCAAAACGAAACGATCCCGCTCAGACCAAACCGGTTTTGAGTAAAGGACATGCTGCTCCGGTATTATATGCGGCTTTAGCAGAGAGAGGTTTCTTCCCTCGGGAAGAGCTTTTGAACATTAGAAAAA
>DUTO01000244.1 GCA_012842035.1 Clostridia bacterium
GTAAATAATCATTTTGTAAAATGGCTAAAGCATTTTCAGCCCTACCAAGTTCTCGTAAAGCATTGCTATTATCTAATAACAAAATAACTTCCCCTAACGTAACCTTTGAACCTTCATTTTTTCTTATTTCCTTGACCGTAGAAGTTGTCCGTGCATAGAAATCTTGTTGTTTAGTACATTGTAAAATACCGCTAGTTTTAATTTCAGTTACTAATTCCTGCTTTTTCACTTCGACCACCTGTACTACAGGCAATTTTTTATTGATTAAGTATATGGAAAAAATATACGCAAAAATCAGAATACAAATAACAATAAGTATTCCTATAATCATTATTTTTTTACTTAGTCTTTCGATTTGCAAATTCAATAAACTCCCCTCGCTCACTTTGCACCTACTTTAAAGCAGATATGTCCTCTTTCTTATCATTATACAATCATCTCCATAAAAAAGAAATACAAAATCACGGAACATTTTTCTCTTTAGCAACGTCTAGTCTATATGTAATCTAATTAAAAAATGATCTAAAAGTAAAAAGCATCCCCACAAATTAAAATAAAATATTTTGCCTCGAAGTAATATTTATTTTAATTTTGTGTTATAATAAAATAGCGTGTGCAAAAATAATACATAATTGCAAAGATAATAAACGGAGGAAAATGACCGTGCATTTACAAAACTTATCTTATTTACCATTAGATTTTTTCATGATTCCTGCCCAGATAATTCTGGCTTTAGTCGCTGTCTATTTTTTTATTTTAGGCATGTCAGGGCTAGTTCAATTTCGTGTTCCTAAAGTTTATAATCCACAAAAAAAGTTTGCTGTGGTTATTCCTGCCCATAATGAAGAATTAGTAATTAGTTCTTTAATCGATAATTTAATGACTTTAGATTATCCTAAAAAACTTTATGACGTCTTCGTGATTGCTGATAACTGTAACGATAATACTGCTAATATGGCCAGAAGTCATGGCGCTATAGTTTATGAAAGAACTAATTTAGAACAAAAAGGCAAAGGATATGCTCTGGAATGGTTTTTTGCTAAACTTTATAATCTACCTCAAAAATACGATGCTGTAGTAATTTTTGACGCCGATAATTTAGTAGACCCTTATTTTTTAAAACACATGAATAATCGTCTGTGTGATGGGGCCAAAATTGTACAAGGCTATATAGATGCTAAAAACCCTCAAGATACTTGGGTAACAGCCTCGTTTGCCATGGCCTTTTGGGTCGCAAATAGAATGTTACAATTAGCGAGGTACAATTTAGGACTTTCCAACTATTTAGGAGGCACAGGAATGGCTATTTCCTTAGATGTTTTAAGAGAAATTGGCTGGGGAGCTACCTCTCTAACCGAAGACTTAGAATTTAGCCTCAAAGCTCTACTTCATGGTTATAAAACTACTTGGGCTCATGAAGCTGTTGTTTATGATGAAAAACCACTTACTTTTAAACAAGCCTGGAACCAAAGAAAGCGCTGGGCTCTTGGTCATGTAGAACTCTTTCGAACATATAGTTTTCGTTTCATTAAAGAAGCTATTCGGCAGAAAAATATTGTCCTTTTTGATGCCTCCATCTTAACTCTGCAACCTTTACTTGTTGTTTTTATGGCTCTGTTTACAATTGTTGGCTTTGTTGACCTTTTTATCATTGACCTCTATACTACAATTTTTAAATTTATTTGGCCTCCCCTAATTTGGGAACTGGTCAGCACACTACAAATAATTTATCCTTTTTTAGTAATTTGGTTAGATCGCTTGCCCCGCAATGTCATCAAATGGATTATTATTCATTATCCTATTTTTGTTTACAGTTGGGTACCCATTATCTTTCTTAGCTTCTTTGGTGATACACGTGTAGCTTGGTCTCATACCTTGCATACCAGAAATATCAGCTACGCCGATATTAATAATAGACAACGGTGAAATTGCTTCAAAAAGGCTTGGAAGGAAAATCTTCCAAGCCTTTTTTATAACCTTTTTTGTTTTCCTGTTTGATAAAGAAAAGCTGCCGGTAAAACTGTTCCTAAAACAAAAACAAGAGTAAGTAAAAAATTTAATGTTGTCGAGGGAACTAGGTGATACGTAATAACTTTTTGAGCAACCATTAACATTAAAGGATGACCCAAATAAATATAATAAGAACTATCACTAACTTGACGTAAAAAATTCTTTAATTTCGCAAAATCACTTCTGGCGATAACAAGAGCTACACTAAAATAAAAAAGAATGGCTACTAAAGAAAACAAAAGCCACAACAAATTGGCCCTAAAAGGATCCCCTGTTTTTTGCAAAATAACATTGGCATAAAATTGTTGGGCAAGAAGAGCACTCATTACTAAATAGACAACTGCTAAGATATACCTATAACTGTATATTTTCATTTTAATCTGCTGATAATTACTAGCAACATAACAACCTAAAGCAAAGAAACATAAATATTGCATAAAAAATCTATCTACATAAGGAAAATAAATATATTTCATAAATAAAACATTAAAAATAAACATGGTGACCAATAATATAAAAGGATTATATTTTTGAAACAGTCCCTTAAAAACCCCAAATAATAAATAAAATTGAATAATCAAAACTACAAAATATAAATGATAAACTAAATCTCCTAAAAAGAGTTTCTCGAGAAAAAAAGGAAGAGAAAACTCATATACTCTTTGCTGAACAAAAATTACATAAAATACTACGGTCCAAAAAAAATAAGGAATGATAATGTTTTTAATTCTTTTGCTTATAAAGGTAAAATAATTTAATGTTTTATTTTGATAATTATAAGTTAACACTAAACCACTAATAAAAAGAAAAGCCGGGACTACATAAACTAAAGCTCTATTCAAAAATAAAAGAATTAATCTAGTTAATTCTCCTGTCGTCTCTAAAAAAAGATACCCTGCTGTTATATGTACAATGACCACAGAAAGACAAGCCATAGCCCTTAAATAATCTATTTCTGATAATCTTGTTCCCATTATCTCACCTAAATTATATTAATTTTAAAAACTATATCTATCATATCATCTTTATTCATATAAATATAAAAAAACTTAGTATTTGGGCCACTGGTATTTTTGCAGTAAATATAGCAAAGGGAGTCCTAAAAAATAACAAGCTAAAAACTGTCCCAAGCCCACATAAAACATACTAACCACAAAAGGATAGCCCAAAACATATTTTAAAATAAAAGCAACCACAACAGCATTAATGACCACGGGAGGCAATGGTGCTAAAAAAGGATGCGGCATTTTCTTCGTTAAAAAAGCGGCAAGAAGAGTTGCCAAACTGCCAAAAACAATATCGATGAGTCCTAATCCTCCATAGATGTTGGCAATAAAGCATCCTAAAAAAAGACCCAAAACACTTTCCGGGAAAATAAAAGGAAGAATCGTTAGTGCCTCCGAAATTCGAACCTGAATTAAACCATAACTAAGAGGGGCAAAAACAATAGTAATAGTTGCGTATATAGCAGCAATAACACTAACTCGTTCAATTTTTCTTGTAACCATAATGGACACCACCTAGGAAGTCATAATATAATATTTTCTCCTTTTAGACAAATCACAAAAAATTATCTATAATTAAAAAGAGTTAAACATTAATAATTTTTAATCAAAGGGGCGATAATTATGTCCGCGAAAAAACCCAAAATGGACATCAACCAAAATACTCCTTTTCTGCGCCTTATGACCTGCATTCTTTTTTTACCTTGTTTCTTTTTAATTGATAAGGGTGTATCTCCAATACTTTATGGTATTGCCTTAATCACTTTTTTATATGCTCTTCTTCTTTTCCTTTACCCTCAAATTAATGACTTCCTCCATACACCGTATCCCTTTACGGTTCTTTTGGACCTAATTTTTATTAGTCTTTTTATTTATTTCGAAAAAAAATACGCTTTAGCCTTTTCTATTTTCTACATTTTTCCCATTATCACTCTTGCCTTTTATAATAAAACTTTTTGGACATATCTAACAGCTACCCTTTCCGGAACTATTCTTATCTTTATTAGTATACAATACAAGTTATCTTTACCTCCGATAATCATTCAAGTTATTATCTTCTTTATCCTTTCCTTTTTTACTTTAACTCTATCTCGAAGTTTTCACAAGTCTTGTTTTATAATGGCTAACCTGGATACACTCACCAAAATACATAATCGACGCTTCTTTAATCAAAGTTTAAGTTCACTAATTAGAAATAACATTCCTTTCTCTTTAATCTTACTCGACTTAGACAACTTTAAACAACTAAACGATACAGAAGGACACCATCATGGCGACTATGTTTTAAAAATAATTGCTGACATTATGAAACAATTTACCAGAGCTACAGATGTTATTGCCCGCTTTGGAGGGGATGAATTTGCTATTATTCTTCCCGAAACCAGTAAAGAAAAAAGTAAAATTATTGCCAAAAGAATTCGCAACAATGTATTAGTTAATCCTAAATTTATTCCTTATTCACAAGTAAGTCTTTCTATGGGTATTGCTTCCTATCCTCATGATGGCAAAACCATAGATGAAATTGTCCAAAAAGCCGATGAAGCCTTATATGTAGCTAAAGCAAGAGGGAAAAACTACGTCCATCTTTATTAAGGAAAATAAAAAAATATGCTGTACCGTTTCTCCGTTCCTTTGCGTAAGTTTAGCGAAACAGACTTACGAAGATGAGGTCGAGAAAACAAAGGTACTGACAGGACGTCAGTACCATACCCGAATCAGGACAAGGATGTACTGTTGAGGGTGGTTTGTTTTCTCCCGAACCAAGTACTAGTCTGTTCTAAACGAAGCACGGAATGGGAAACGGTACAGCATATTTATTATCTGATTTGCACCTGCACAGATACACTAACATTAGTTGCTATATTTGTTTCCGTAATCGTATAAGTTCCGGAAGGCACCTGCCTACCTCTATTATCTACTTGATTCCAAGTCCTTTCAATAACTTGTGTTCCTCCGGGGAAAATTGTAATCAGGCGTGTAAACTGAGCAAAAGTACGTCCGGCAGAATAACGCCAGACTACAGTACCTGCCGCATTAGTAGCTGTTATTTCTACAATCTGACTTGTTCGATAGCGAAGCGTTATTTCCTCATCAGTGATATTAGTCTTCACTAAGGTAATCTTAATGTTTTCACCCCGATTATAAACACGTCTGTCAGTAAAAAGTATATGTCTAATCCCTCTCCCTACTCTTGTGGCAATGGGTGTTCCCGCTGGAGGTGTGGGGGGTACTTGCACACAAGTTACACCTAAAGCCCGCCAAGTAAGAATTCGGACCACACCTGTTACCGCAAGACCCTGCTGACGCTGAAACTGTCTTACCGCTCGCTGTGTTCTGACATCAAAAACTCCATCAATGGGACCAGTATAAAAGCCTTTATCTCGGAGTAATCTTTGTAAAAATCTTACCGCCGGCCCCCGATCACCAAGTCGCAACACAGGACAAAAATATTCTTGAGGAGGCACTGGTGTCACAGGCGGTACGGGAGTAGGTGTCACAACACAACTTACACCCAGTGCTTCCCATGTTTGCACATCAACAATACCAGTCACGGGAAGCCCTCGCCGCGTTTGAATTAATCTTACCGCCGCTTCTGTCCTGGCCCCAAAGACACCGTCAACAACGCCCGGGTCCGCACCCGCACTTCTCAAAAGCGTTTGCAAGGTTCTTACTGACGGACCTCTTGAACCACGTTGTAAACGTGGACAAAGCCCGGAGACAGGCGGTGTGGGAGGAGTTACTGGAGGAGTAGGAGGTACAGCCACCCCCGGAATGGTTAAAACTTGCCCCACAAAAATTAGATTAGGGTCAGCAAGATTATTAGCACGGACAATTGCCTCTACTGTCGTCCCAAATTTTTGTGCAATTGAAGATAAGGTATCACCTGCCTGAACCACATATTGCATAAGGCTCATCTCCTTTATAGATATTCTCTGCCTTATATCATATGTGTCGGCACCTTGATTGGTTATCAATAGCTTTTGGCTTTAGAGAAAAAACAAAACAAAAACAGCATAAAACAAAGAAACTAACGCCAAAAAAAGTACACCTAGAGCACCTCTTTTCTTTTTTTGACGCCATAACCAGGTCATATAAGTTAAGGTATAAAAACTAATTATCATGGCTATCAACAAAAAAAATAACTTATAAACCAAAAAACTGCCTCCTTAAAAATGAGTAGATGCCGTCTTGGACATCATTCCTGTACGACGTATATCAAAATAAGTTTGTACTTTTACTTCACAGAAAGGATATTTTTCCAACCACGCATAATCAACCCAATCTTGCCAGGTCCAAAAAAAACCTCTCGTATATTCACCAAAACCAAAAATGTCACTAGCATATTCTTCTTGAGTTTTTTTAATTAACTGAGTAATTTCTTGTGAAATTAAATTACTAATATGCTTTTCCAGCTCTTTTTCCAAAGTTCCCTTCTCATAATTTTTACCACTTTGAATGGACATAATTTCCCCGTCCAAAAAAAGATTAACTTCAATCACGGTCTTAAAATCATCAGCCCTAATTTTAATTTCAGGATGACATGCTTTTTTTATTTCCATAACAATAAGGTCATTATCTGCTTCCTCCGGTTCCGAAAAACTAAAAATACTTTTCTTAAACTTGCCAGTAAGCATTTTATAATAACGAGTTTCTTCTCCATTAAGAAAGCCAACTAATTGGTCATCTTTAAAAACCGCCTGTCCGATTAAATCTATTTTATTGCCACCCTTACGAGGAATTTCCCCCGGCAAATATGCTGCTTCTGCTTTAATCTTCTCTTCGTTACTTCTGCTACTTGCTTCCTTATCTTGTTCTTCTTTACTCCTTTGCACACCTACTAAAGCAAGGGTAGGTTGTTGCCCTGGAGATTTTAACCCCTGATAAAACATATGAATATCCGATTCTAAGATAATGCCGGTCAAATCAGCTGAAGCCATTAAAATATCTAACTGTCGCGAAGGATATTTTTCAAAAACAAGTCCCTTATTCTGCTCAATAAACTCACCGGCCTTTCCTTTGACGACCAGCAAAAAATTAGTCCGACGTAATTCTCTGCTCCTTACCAAAGGATTAATATATTTACTCAGTCCTTCCCGGGCAATCTCTTCAGAAACAATTACCGCCGTATTATGAATTAAAGTTAAATGTTTACTTACAAAAGTATTAAGTAGCTGCTGTGCTCCAAAAAGCGAAGCCGCTTCTACTTCAATAATTTCCGTAGCCGCCTCTTTTTCTCCTCCCCCTTCTAAAGGCTGAGGTACCGCAAGTTGAAAAGTAACCTTAACAATATTTTCCTCTCCCTTATCAATACCCATCACTAAAATATAACCCATTTCATCGGTTTCCTGCATGCCCCAGCACCCTTGCGCAAACAGAAACAAAAACATACTAATTAACAACAATTTAACTTTGGGAGTCATTTGTTTTCTTTTCCCCCTTTCGCCCCAGCAAAGCTACCAACCAAATCAAAAGAGGTAAAACAAAAGTGGGCAGCCACCCATAAAGCATCCTTACTTCCCTTTCTAATTTCACCGCATCCATTAAGTCATGTGGCGTAAACGCTAAACTAAAAGTTAAAAGACAAAGTGCCGGAAGCAGCGGACGATAATAAGGTAATTTAAACGTATCCTGCAAAATAATTGCTCCTACTAACATTCCGGCCGCAATACTTAAAAAAGCAGTAAAAACCCAGAAAATAACAAAAAATGCTTCCACACGTTGAAAATAATGTCCTAAAAAAATACTCCTACTTAATTGATAAAAAGGGACTAAAGTCTCGGAGCTAGTAGGAACAGGCAATACCATTAAATAAACTCCAATAATCGCTATGAAAAAGGTCATTACAAAACTAATACTAAAAACGCCGGCCTTTTTTAGTTTTTGCGTTTTAAAAGAAAAATAGGGAACTAAATAAGCAAGGATCATTACCTCTCCAAAAGCCGAAGTGCAACAAAAACTGCTTTTAACTACGGGCCAAACGCCCGATCCCATAAACGGAAGCAACATTTTTAAATCATAATAAGGATAAAGTACTATTAAAACTACTACTACCACTATTGATAAAATAGAGTAAGAAAAATACGCACTATAAAAGATGGCTTCTAACCCATAATAAACTGCTAGCCAAGCCGCTAAAATAAAGATTAAAGCAAGAATAACAACAGGCGTTTCGGTTAATACCGTAAGAATCGTCGCTTCACTGAAAAGACGTAAAATATTACTTGTACCAAAAATACTATAGAAAAAAATAAACAAATTGATACCTAAACCTAAAACAGGGCCAAAAGTAATTTCCGTAATTTCCGTTAAAGGTTTCCCGGGGAAGCGCTCTAAAACACCGACGATCATTAACCAAAAAAGAATACTCAATAAACCACTAAGTAAAACTACTAACCAGCCGGCTGTTAAGCCTAAATCTGTAATTATGCGCGGATAACCTAAAAAAGCTTTCGCTCCAATGGCAATAATGATAAAAGCTGTAGCTTCGGAATATCCTACCAATTCCTTATTCACCTTGTTTTCCCTCCTCGGGGTTTTTTAATCCAGCCACGACTAATGTTCGGTTGCCGACGTCTATCCAGTGGCGCCAGATAATCAACCCGTTCTTCCATTGACCAAACCGGACCTCGCCAAACCACATCAGGACCTCTTTTTATTTTGGGGCTAATTGGCGCCAGAAAAGGAACCCCAAAAGACTTCATATTTACTAAAGTAATCAGGGAAAAAAATAAACCTCCGGCAATACCAAAAAAACCGAAGAAAGCGGCCAAAACAGTAAAAATAAAACGCCGTCCCCGAAATGAAAAAGAAAGAGAATAATTAGGAATCGCAAAAGATGCCAGTCCGGTAATAGCAATGATAATAATTAAAATAGGGCTTACGATACCTGCTTGCACAGCTGCCTGACCTAAAATAAGGGCACCCACAATCCCAATCGTATTGCCAATAACGCCCGGTACCCGCACCCCAGCCTCACGGATAAGCTCAAAAGCAAATTCCATTGCAAAAACTTCAAAAATTGTCGGGAAAGGCACTGTAGCCCGAGAGGCCGCTATCGCTAAAAGAAGCTCAGTCGGAATCATCTCCTGATGAAAAGTAACAATAGAAACATAAATACTGGGAGTCAAAATCGTAATGAATAAAGCAAGTACCCTTAATATCCGCAAAAAATTACCATAGGGCAATCGTAAATAATAATCTTCCGAGCTATGTAACAGAGAAAAAA
>DUTO01000245.1 GCA_012842035.1 Clostridia bacterium
CCACAAATTATTTTTTTAGATGAACCAACAAATAATTTAGATGTCCAAGCCCAAAAAGAACTATACCGACTTCTTCATAATCTAAATCAAAAAGGCTTAACTATTCTTACTATAACTCATGACCTCCAACCCGTCCTCAACTATGCTTCTCGTTTTCTTTTTGTTAACCAGAAAAAAATTATAGAAATACCTAAAGAAAAATTAAGAGTGGTGTAAACAATGCCCGAAATATTACAATATACCTTTATGCAAAAAGCATTACTTGTTGGCTTACTGGTAGGTATCTTATGTCCAACAATTGGCACATTTCTAGTCTTACGTCGTTTTTCAATGGTAGGAGATACCCTTGCCCATGTTGCCTTAGCCGGTGTATTATTGGGGATGCTTTGGGGAATTAGCCCTCTTCCTTTAGCCCTTTTCTTTTCCATCCTGCTTGCCTTTTTTCTAGAAAAACTAAGAACTATCTTTAAAAATTATGCCGAACTCTCCTTAGCTATTATTATGTCTGCAGGCTTAGGGCTTGCCGTCATTTTAATGAGTTTTACTAAAACCTCTGATCTGAGTATTTCTAGTCTCCTTTTCGGCAGTATCATTACTTTAACTAATCAAGATATTTTATTAATCGCTTTTTTATCCTTACTCTCCCTTGGCCTTTTGTTTTCTTTTTACCGTGAATTTTTCTTCCTTACTTTTGATGAAGAAGGTGCCCGCTTAGCAGGAATACATATAAAACACTACAATTATCTTTTGCTTTTCCTCACCGCCATGGTAATCACCATTAGTCTTAGAATTGTTGGTGCCTTACTTGTATCTTCACTTATGGTTGTTCCCGTTGCCACCAGTCTTCTTCTTTCCTGTGGATTTAAAAAAACCCTGCTTGGGGCAGTTTTTTTTGGTATTCTTTCCGTATTAATAGGTCTCACCACTTCTTTTTACCTGGACCTCGCCCCCGGCGGAACGATTGTCCTCACCTCTGTAATCATTTTTTTATTTTTTCTTCCACTCGGCAGAAAGAAACAACAAAGTTGATTGAAGAAAACATCCTAAAGATTGGAGTGAACTATTCATGCCTAAGCAACTTAAACAAATATATAAAATAATTAGAGAAAAAGGACTTAAACTCACTCCCGCGCGTAAAATCATGCTGGAAATTTTCGTTAATTCAGATTATAAACTACTAAATGCCAGCCAAATTTACGACTTAATTAAAAAGCAAAGCAAGAAAACAAATTTTTCTACCGTTTACAGAAACCTAGAGATTTTTACAGAAAACGAAGTTGTCGAAAAAATAACCTATAATGAGGAAACCAGATATAAGCTTCGTGAACAAGGTCCACAGTATCATCTAATGATCTGTACTTTATGCCACAAAACTAAACCTTTACCCTTTTGCCCTTTCGGCGAACTCGAAACATATATCAAAAATGATACCGACTTTTTACCCATCAAACATCATGTTGAAATTTATGGCTATTGTAAAAAATGTCGTCAACAACAAGAAGATTAAGACAATAAAAAAAGAACTGTTTATAATTTAATTGTAAAACAGTTCCCTTTTAATCAAACTATCTTTGCAATAATCACCTAGTACCTATATCCTGAGAAACATTTTCCTTTCTTTTTTCAAATTCATGAACGGTATCCCGATATACCTCCAATTCTTCCCTTTCAGCCTTTTCTTCACGCAACTCTTTCGCTACCTTAGCTTCCTTTATTTCTTCAACCTTAGCTAACTTAATCTCTAATGCCTCAGCTAGCTTAACTTCTCTTTCTTCAGCCATCTCCATACTTACCTCAGCCCAAACTTCCTTGACTTGGTCATCATACCCCTGACCATCTAGGGCTATACCTTTTTGTTCTAACCTAGCCTCTAATGTTTCCAACGCTTTAGCCCAATTTTTTGGTTCCTCAACCCTTTCCCCATCAGGATTAATATTTTCTCTGATAATTTCCATTAATTCTTCAGCTATGTTCCATCTGGCTAAGCTTTTAGTTTTTATTAGTTTACCTTCATGCTTAATGGATTGAATCATATTTTTAAAATTATCTACCCTCTCAGGGGCGCCATATTTTCTTTCTAATCGGACTACCCTTTTAAGCGCAGGTACAGAATAGTTCCCGGCTCTGAGCATAGCAATATCCTGAGCTAATTCAAGTTCTTCTTTCATAGGTTTTTTAATTTTTTCCACCTTTTTTATAAGTTTAGAATTATTTGTGCGATTATATCCCCTTTTAAGCTTATCTAAATCATCTTTATATTTAGCTTTAATTTTTTCTATAGCTTCTTCATACATTTGTAAATTTTCTTTCATTTTTCTTGTAAATGTATAGTAGTCAGAAGCATGTTCTATCTTTTTGCTTTTTATTCCTATTTTTTTAAACAACTTATTAA
>DUTO01000023.1 GCA_012842035.1 Clostridia bacterium
ATACTGAAAAATCGTTTGTTCTGTCATTAATAGATTAAGGTGTTAAATCAAAGGAGGGTTTACATTGGCTGAATTTAATTGCCAGGATTTCGAAAAAACTGTATCTACCTATTTACTTCGCCATCAAAGCATTTTAGACCTTTTAGCTAAGTGTCAAGAGTCATCGGCCCGCACTAATCGAGCGATCACAAAATCTGTAACCACCTGTGGCTGTTTAAAAATTAAAGCTCAAAAACAACCTTTACCACCTGAAGCCGACCTTGATGACCTTAAAAAATTTTTCTCCAGCCATCTGGAAGGTGCCCTTTGTGATATCTGCCGAGAAATAGTTGTTGATGAGCTGGGCAAAAATTTATTTTATACAACTGCGCTTTGTAATACCTTAGGAATTGGCTTACAAGAAGTTATAGAAGAAGAAAATAAAAAGGTAAGAACTTTAGGTAAATTTAATTTAACCTAATTATAAAAAATAAGATATATTTATACATAATTTATTCCAAAAGAACAGCGAAGCTTCGGTGTTCTTTTTTAATTTAAACCAAAGCAATATCGAGCGCCTCTTTAAGTGTCTTAGCTTCGATAATCTCCAAGCTTTTCTCTTGCCTATCAAAACAGCTTAACTTACGACCATAAGGAATTAAACAATGAGTAAAACCAAGCTTTTGTGCCTCACGAAGACGTTTTTCCACAAAAGGCACACTTCTTATTTCGCCGGTCAAGCCTACCTCTCCCATCACCACAAGATTAGGCAAACAAGGTCTATTTTTCAGACTGGAAGCCAAAGCTACCGCAATCGCTAAGTCTAACGCCGGTTCCTGTATTTTTATACCACCCACGACATTAACATAAGCATCTTGCTGACTAAGATTTAAGCCTACTCTTTTTTCTAACACAGCCATTAATAAATTAACCCGATTATAATCAGCACCTGTAGCTACTCGCCTAGGCTGACCGAAAACACTACGACTCACTAAAGCCTGAATTTCTACCAATAAAGGACGTGTGCCTTCTATACTGGCTACCACCACAGAGCCCGGTGAAGCTAATGGTCTTTCAGCCAAAAAAGCTTGCGAAGGATTAAGCACTTCCACTAAACCACCATTTTGCATCTCAAAGACACCTAACTCAAATGTAGAGCCAAAACGATTTTTAATGGCACGCAAAATCCTATACTGATGATGCCGCTCCCCTTCAAAATATAAAACAGTATCAACCATATGCTCCAGCACTCTAGGTCCGGCAATACTGCCCTCTTTCGTTACATGCCCCACAATAAGCAGCGGGATATTCAGCCCCTTAACTAAAGCCCCCAATCTACTGGTGGCTTCTTTAATTTGTCCAATACTGCCCAAAGAGGAAGTTAATTCCCGGCAAAAAACTGTTTGAATAGAATCAACAATAACTAAAGAAGGCTTTAGAGCCTCAATTTCTTGTTCCAGTAAGTCTAAGTCTGTTTCGGACCACAGCAAAAGATTCGCAGCTTGTAAATTTAAACGCGCAGCCCTCATTTTAATTTGCTCTACGGATTCTTCGCCCGAAATATATAAAACCTTCTCTACCCTTTGGGCAACATAATTAGCAACCTGTAAAAGTAAAGTAGATTTACCAATACCAGGATCTCCAGCCAAAAGAACTATGGAACCTAAAACAAGCCCCCCACCCAGCACACGATTTACTTCACTCATTCCCAAATCAAGACGTTCTACAGCTAAATTCTCTATTTGCACGAGAGACTGGGGCCGTATATCTGTCTTTGTACCTTGCTTTCCTAAAGCAGTTTTTACCACTTCTTCGACCAGCGTATTCCATTCACCACATTCCGGACACCTACCAAACCAACGCAAAGTTTCAAAACCACACTGTTGACAAACAAACTTGCTCTTAACCTTTGACACTCTTTTACCTCATTTCACTGTTTCTTTTTTATATCAGCTAGCAATGCTAATCGTCCTCGTTAAATCATCCCAAGCAACCTTAGCGCCCAACCCTTCTGACACGACCCTGAGAGGAACCATTGTACGACCTTCCCTAATAGTTGCTTGGGTATCCATGAGGAAAGGCTGCCCGTTTAGGATGTATTGGGTTTGACCTATAATAAGCTTAATAATATTTGCCCCTTTGATTAAAGTGACTACTTGAGCAGAACCATCCCAATCAACTGTTGCCCCAAGATTTTCCCCAATAGCACGGAGCCCAATCATAGTACGACCCTCTTTGTTAATAAAGTAGGGGATTTTAGTTGGGGGTATTTGCCCATTTACTTTGATGGTTGTTTGTTCTTGAGTATGAACAACTTTGGTCCGCTGATAAATTCTTTCTGCATCTTCGCCCTTAGCAATAGTTGGCTGATAATCATTTCTGTGTTTAACAGAAGATATTAAGCAAGGAAGGTGATAAAATAACAACAAGCG
>DUTO01000246.1 GCA_012842035.1 Clostridia bacterium
ACCGATGGATTATACGGTGAGTCTGCGACCCGGGGCACGTTTTGGCCCTCAGCAGATTAGAAATATTTCGATAGGTTTAGAAACATATAGCCCTTATCAAGATAAGGATTTAGCAGAGATTGTTTATTATGATGCCGGCGATGTAGAATTGCCCTTTGGTAATACAGAGGGTAGTCTTGTACGAATGGAAGAAGTAGCGAGAAAAATTTTTGCTGAGGGGAAAAAACCTTTCTTTTTGGGGGGAGAGCATCTTGTTTCTTTGCCTTTGATTAAGGCGTGTGTAGATTTTTTCCCTGAATTAGTAGTATTGCATTTTGATGCTCATACTGATTTGCGGGAGGAATTTTATGGAGAGGAAAATTCTCATGCTACGGTGATGCGTAAAGCAGCGGATTTTTTAGGGAAAAACAATTTATATCAGTTTGGGATTCGTTCTGGGCTTAAAGAGGAATTTGAGTTTGCTCGGGAAAACACTCATCTTTATATAGATGAAATTTTTCCTGCTCTGGAGCATGTAGTTAAAGAAATTAAAGGAAAGCCTGTTTATCTTACGTTAGATATTGATGTGCTTGACCCGGCTTTTGCTCCTGGTACAGGGACACCTGAACCGGGAGGATGTTCCTCTCGGGAAATTTTTAAGGCTATTTTGACTATGCAAGATTTAAATATAGTAGGGATGGATCTGGTGGAAGTGGCCCCTGCTTATGACCAGTCAGAAAGAACAGCTATTTTAGCTGCCAAAATATTAAGAGAAGCCTTATTGGCTTTTGTGTAGTAAAATTAACTAATAAAAGCAAAAATCGTCAAAAGCAGACAATAATAAGCCTGAATCTATTTAATAACAATGGGTTCAGGCTTGTTAAATTAATTAGGAATAAGACAGATAGGTGCGGACAAAATAAAACATGACTGAGGCTTGGGGAAGTTTAATCAATAAGGAGGTGATGGTGTCCTATGACTAAGAATAGAGAATCTAATAGATTAATTCATGAGAAATCTCCATATTTACTGCAACACGCTCATAACCCTGTAGACTGGTATCCATGGGGTGCGGAGGCATTTGCAAAGGCAAAACAAGAAGATAAGCCCATATTCCTAAGCATCGGCTACTCCACCTGCCATTGGTGTCATGTGATGGAAAGAGAATCATTCGAAGATGAAGAAGTAGCCGGTGTACTTAATGATAATTATATAGCGATTAAAGTAGACAGAGAAGAGCGTCCGGACCTTGACCAGCTTTATATGACTTTCTGTCAGACGTTAACCGGTCAGGGAGGATGGCCGCTGACGGTTCTGATGACCCCGGAGCAAAAACCTTTTTTTGCGGGAACTTATTTTCCTAAAGAAAGCAGGGGAAGTTTGACGGGGCTAGTAGATTTATTAAGCAAGATTGCTGAGTTGTGGGAAAAAGAGAGAGAAAGGTTAATCAGTTCAGGAGAGAACCTTACCGCTTTTGTCCTGCAGGAGAGTCTGGAATTTAATAAGGGGGAATTATCTTCCGAGGTCATTGATGCGACCTATCAAGAGTTAGAGTCTTATTATGACCCTGTGTATGGAGGATTTGGGCGAGCCCCGAAATTCCCGACCCCACATCAGCTTACTTTTTTGTTACGTTATTATGTGGTTAAAGGCGTAACAAAAGCTTTGGTCATGGTAGAAAAGACTTTGCAACAGATGTACAAAGGTGGGATTTTTGACCATCTTGGTTTTGGTTTTTCTCGTTATTCTACAGATCAACAATGGTTAGTACCCCATTTTGAAAAAATGCTTTATGATAATGCTCTTTTGGCGATAGCCTATTTAGAAGCCTATCAGGTTACGGGTAGGGATTTATATCGCGAAGTGGCGGAAAAGATTTTTACCTATGTTTTAAGAGAAATGACTGCTCCTGGGGGTGCTTTTTATTCTGCGGAAGATGCCGATTCGGAAGGTGTTGAAGGTAAGTTCTATTTATGGTCTCCGACCCAAATCAACGAGGTGTTAGGGGAAAAGGAAGGACGAATGTTTTGTCATACCTATAACCTTACTGAGAAAGGCAATTTTGCCGGGAGTAATATCCTTAATCTCCTGCACGGTGATTCTTATGATTCAGAGAAAATTGAACGGGAGCTAAAGGAACAACGCGCAAAACTTTATGAGGCTAGGAAAAAACGTATTCCACCTTTTAAAGATGATAAAATACTGACAGCCTGGAATGGTTTAATGATTGCAGCTTTAGCCAAAGGTGGTCGCGTGTTAGATAATGCACATTATCTTTCTGCGGCAGAAAAGGCCGTTAGTTTTTTATGGCAGAATTTAAGGCGGGAAGATGGACGGCTTTTAGCTCGTTATCGCAAGGGAGAAGCGGCTTTTCTTGCTTATTTGGATGATTATGCTTTTTTGATTTGGGCGCTTTTAGAATTATATGAGAGTACGTATCAACCTGCTTATTTACAAAAAGCGCTTGTTTTAAATGAGGAAATGTTGGAATTGTTTTGGGATCAAGAGCAAAAATGTTTATATTTAACCGGGAAAGATAGTGAAAAGATTTTAGCCCGCCTTAGAGAAGTCTATGACGGGGCCATGCCGGCGGGAAATTCAGTTGCTATTTTAAATCTTTTAAAATTAGCCGCTTTGACAGGTGATTATCAATTCGCAGATAAAGCAGAACGGCTTTTTTATTTTTGTGGTCAAGCTGTGGAAGCTAATCCCTTGGGCTATACTTATTTCTTACAAGCATATCTTTATGCGCAAAGTCCCACTTCTACGGTAGTGATTGTAGAAGGAAAGGAAAATCAAGAAAGTTCGGCAATGGTGTCTCTTTTACAAAAAAATTTTTACCACATACGGTTAGTCTTTATCTTTCTGCAGAGACGAAAGAGATTATTACGCTTATTCCTTTTTTAGCGGATTACCAAGCTTTAGAAGGGAAGACTACCGCTTATTTTTGTCAAAACAAGAAGTGCCAAGCCCCCATACAAGAAGTAGCAGAATTTAAGAAAGTAGCAGGATTATTGCATAAAGAAAAGAAGTAGTAATAATAATTTAGAGAGTTTGTTGAATGAGGAAAGGTTATGTTTAAAAGATTTACTAAAACTTATACAATTGTCTTTGCTATTCCCGTAATTCTCTTTTGGGCTATCTTGATAAAGGGTTTTTTAGTTGAGCCCCCTCCGGTAATAATGGAAGAAATAAAGCCGGTTGAGGAGAAAGTGGAAGAGAATGAAGTCTCAATAACGATAAGTGCCATCGGAGATTGTGCCTTAGGAACCGAATATGCCCAACGGGGCCATACTTTTGCTACAGTTTTTGCAGAAAATGAGGAGGATTACGGTTATTTTTTTGCAAATGTCAAAGATATTTTAGCCAAAGATGATTTAACGATTGCCAATTTAGAAACTTGTTTAACTACTGCACAACAAAGAAAAAACAAAAGTTTTGAACGGGTGGCTTATTGGCTGAAAGGGGAACCTCGTTATGCTCGGATTTTGACTGAGGGGAGTATCGAAGTAGTCAATATCGCCAATAATCATACTTATGACTATGGAGAAGAAGGTTACCAGGAAACTTTGCGCAGTTTAGAAAAAGCAGGTGTTGCTTATTGCGGTTTTGATCATCTTCTCATTAAAGAGATTAAAGGAATTAAAGTCGGTTTTTTAGGTTTTAACCAGTTTGGCTATAAAGGAACGTGGCAGGCTTATTCTGCTTTACAAGAACAAGTTTTTGAGTCTATTCGGGCTTTGTCCGAGCAGGCAGATTTAGTTATTGTCAGTTTTCACTGGGGCAATGAGCGCGCGATTAAGCCATCTTTAAAGCAATATGAATTAGCGCAATTAGCAATTGAGACAGGGGCCGACCTTGTTTTAGGTCATCATCCTCATGTTTTGCAGGGAATTAAGGAATATCAGGGGAAGCCGGTTGTGTTTAGTTTAGGCAATTTGTGTTTTGGTGGTAATCGACAGCCCTATGATCGTGATACCATTATTTATCAGCAGACTTTTGTTTTTGCCGAGGGGGAATTAGTAAGGACGACAAGTAAAGTGATTCCTTGTTCGATGACGACAAGAACAGGCTTTAATGATTTTCAGCCTAAGGTTTTAGAAGGGGCGGAAGCGGAAAGAGTTAGGCATAAGTTACGGGAACGTTCGGAGATGATTAGTTTTTTCACGGGATAAAATTAGCTAATAAAAGCAAAAGTTTATTGACATAGCTTAGGTGAACGTGTTAAAATATATTTTGTCAGTAAAAGAAAGTATGTGCCTCGGTAGCTCAGTCGGTAGAGCAGTGGACTGAAAATCCTCGTGTCGGCGGTTCGATTCCGCCCTGAGGCACCATTTCGCGGAAGTGGCTCAGCGGTAGAGCATCGCCTTGCCAAGGCGAGGGTCGCGGGTTCGAATCCCGT
>DUTO01000247.1 GCA_012842035.1 Clostridia bacterium
ATTAAGGAGAACTGCTGATGCTTAAAGCAGTATTATTATTAATTTTTATTGTTAGTATAAGTTTAATACCATTAAAAATTAAGTTTAGATTTTATCGAAAGTCTAATGACTTACGCTTAATTTTGTTATTAAGAGTTTGGAAAATACCATTTACCTTTAAAATCAATAATGTGGTAACACGAATTTTTTGGAGTTTATCAAAAAATAGATTTTGGGAAAAAGAAACACCGGCAGACCTTCGAGCTAAAGAAATTATTTGGAAAAACTTGTTTTCTCGCTTATTGTTGCTTAGACAAATAGTCTGTACTGTATGGCAGGGAACAATGCGTACCTTACATAAAATCACTAGTCCCATCAAAATAAAAAAAATTGATTTGCAAACTGAAGTTGCTTTACAAAATGCTGCCCAAACAGCTTGGGCTGTTGGTGTTATATGGTGGACTTGGGGGATTTTTTATAGTCTGTTAGGGCGTTATTTTAAGATAACAAAAACTACTAATAATATAGTTGTTATACCTAATTATCAAATACAAAGTCTTTTTGTTATAGATTTTTCTTGCATATTGGAGCTCACTCTAGGTCATATTATTATTATCAGCTATTATTTGTGTATAAATGCCGGGAAAATAAGAAGATTACTAAGGAGGGTTAGTTAATGAATGAACATCCTATTGAAGGGCTTATGAAAACAGCGATGGAAAGTATTAAGGAAATGGTGAATATAAGTACGGTGGTAGGTGATGCTGTTGAAGCTCCTGATGGAACAGTGATTATCCCTGTCTCTCGTGTAACTTGCGGATTTGCTGCTGGTGGAAGCGAATTCGGTCTTTTCTGTAGTAAAAATGACCCGCAAAAAACGGAAAATCAATACTTGCCATTTGGTGGTGGTAGTGGAGCAGGTGTATCTGTAAAACCGGTAGGATTTTTGGTTGTCGGTAATGGAGAAGTACGCTTAATGGTCGTAGATGGGAAAAATGCTTTTATGGAGAGATTGATTGATACTGCTCCTCAAGTAATGGAACAGTTACAAAAATTAGTTAAAGGAAATGAAAAAAAACAGACAGGTGCGAAGGCAACAAATCCGGATGTAGAATTTTTAGATAAGGATCAAGAAGATTTATAAGTAAAAAACAGAAAGTCGTATAAATGATGAGGGTGTAACATCACAAGATGTTTACACCTTTTATTTTGGCTAATTTGATTCCTAAGAATTGTTCTAAATGTTGTCCTAATTTCATAAGTTTACAAAAGAAAAAGAGAATATGGTTAGGGGAAATAATGATAAATTTTATTTGGTTAATAATGATTATAGCGGGTACTATTTTAGCCGGAATATGTGGTCAACCGGAAATTATTACTCAATCAGCATTTCAGGCCGCTCAGGCAGCTGTTAAATATTCCATAGAGTTGATTGGCATCATGAGTCTTTGGTTGGGTCTGATGAAGGTAGCAGAAGAGGCAGGACTGATAGAAACTTTAGCTAAAATCCTACGACCTTTTACAAGATTACTTTTTCCCTCACTTCCCTCAAGTCATCCGGCACTAGGTTCTATTTTAATGAACTTTAGTGCTAATTTATTAGGTTTAGGTAATGCGGCAACTCCTTTTGGTTTAAAAGCAATGCAAGAACTTCAGGAAATTAACCCCAATAAAGAGGAAGCCAGTGACGCCATGTGCACTTTCCTAGCTATGAATACCGCAAATATTACACTTTTACCGGCAACAATCATTGGGATCCGGCTTGCCGCAGGTTCAACTAATCCTACAGAAATTATTGGTACGACCCTCTTTGCAAC
>DUTO01000252.1 GCA_012842035.1 Clostridia bacterium
GAACATATTCCAGGAGACATATATAAGGGGGCCTCTGCCACAGCTAAAGTGGAAGACAGTCCAAGCATCACCAACACAACGATTGCGATTAATCTTTCGGTTCCTTTACTCAATCGAACCACGCCCCTCGTCAACCGCGAATTTAGTCTGAACCACCGCTGGCTCATCACCGCCGAAATCTACCCGTACCGCCAACTCATACTCCCCTGGCTCAAAAGCATTGGGAATGAGAAAGCCAAATATCCGCTTGCCTCCAGGCAGAACAGGGTTGGCTCCGGCAGGCACACCAAGGGATGCAATCTCCTCAGTGTGAGCTGCAAATACCCGACCATCTTCAGCCTCAAGCTGCGGGAATACTTGGCTCAAGAGCAACTCCACTGAAGGCTCCACATGAATGCTTCCTTCATTGGTGAACTCAAGATCCAGTTGTAAACCGCTGCTGCTTAGCTCTGAATCAGACATGGTCAAACTGCCCTTTCTCTGGGGGCTATCTCCAACGAATATGCAGAAGTTCGCCCCTGCCTCGATCTCCCCATCAGTATCTTTGGATCTAAACAAGACATCTGCATAATACCCTCCATTAGCCTCTCGTGGAGGCCGTGCTGAAAGACGAACTCGTCGCATCTCGCCTGGTTCTAAAGTGAAAGACTTCGGGCTGACCTCTATCCAAGGAACTGCCTCTCCCCGGTCCTCTTCGGGGATCATGTCACCGTAGATGTCAAAGGCCAAAGGCAAGATGCTTGCTTGCAGGTCAACTATCTCATGTCCGCGATTGGTGATCTCCAGTAGTAATGTCTTGAAGGCTCCTGCCCTCATAGTGAGTTCCACCTGGCTAGGCTCTATAAGAAAACGCGATAATTCGCCTACTTGAGCACTTCCCTTTGAGCTCACCTCTTCTGTACTCGCCGCAAAATCTACATTGGCTACTAGGGGCCGATGACCACCATACTCCACCATAGCTCTGGCAGTATAGTCCCCAGGGGGAAGTGGTTTTGTAATAACCGATTGAAGCGCTACCGTAGAACCAGGAAGTATCGTGCCCCTGCCCCCTCCCAAAGGATACCGACCGATAGTCTTCCCGTCCCTGGTCTTGATCGTCAGTGAGCCTCGGGTAGCGATGTGGATATTTCCCTCGTTTGACACCGCGGCCGTATACACCAGGGCATGGTCACCAACCTCTCGCTGAAGGGAAGGAAACTCTGCAGAGCGCCGAACATCAAAGGACGAGACGTAGGCCTCCCTTCTTCCGACAGTTCCGGTAAGGACCAGTTCTAGGAAGCTAGCAGTTTGGAATACGTATAACGACTCTCCCAGAGCTCCCTGTTCCATCGCCTGCTCATCAGGGACCATGGAGACTACTACGGCACCGTACTTGCCCCCCGACTCACCCTTAGGGATAGACACGGTAACCCCGATCTCCTTGTACCCTCCCGGCGGAAGCACCACCTTGTCAGTCTCGAGCCTAACCCATTTCGCTAGGGAATGTGAAGTGGATCCCGGTGCCCTTAATCGATAGATACCGTATAGATCCTCCTCCACATCTGCCACTGCGATCACCAATGGGAGAGAGTTGAAC
>DUTO01000024.1 GCA_012842035.1 Clostridia bacterium
AACCATGTGCTCCTGTATCATGTATTACAAGCAAGTCTCCCTTGTCAATTTGTGGTAACATGCGATCAATTGCGAATTTATCATTGTTTTCACATAAACCACCAACAATATCATATTTATGGTCATAGGGCTCATTTTCTTTACCCATAACCGTTATATGATGATATGCGCCATATATGGCCGGACGCATGAGATTTACGGCGCAAGCATCTACACCAATATATTTCTTGTAAATGTTCTTTTCATGTATCGCTGTGGTAACAAGACAACCATAGGAACCTAACATAAATCTACCAAGCTCAGTATATATTTTAATATCACCCATTCCAGCAGGTATCAAAATCTCTTCATATACTTTTCGAATACTTTGCCCAACTGTTAAAATGTCGACAGGCTGCTGCTCCGGATGATAAGGAATGCCAATACCACCCGACAAATTTACAAATGAAATGTGGGCACCTGTTCTATATTTCAACTCAACAGCAGTTTTAAATAAAATTTTTGCAAGTGCAAGATAGTATTCATTTACTATCGTATTACTTGCCAAAAATGCATGCAATCCAAAACTCTTTACTCCCTTTTCCTGAAGCATAATAAACCCTTCAGTTAATTGCTCTCGCGTAAAACCATATTTTGCTTCACTTGGATTACCCATTATCGCATTTTCTACAACAAAATCACCTCCAGGATTATAACGACAACTTATCGTTTCAGGAATACCTGCAACTTTTTCCAAAAACTTTATATGGGAGATATCGTCAAGATTTATTATAGCATCTAGTTTCCGTGCAAAAACAAAATCCTCTTCGGGTGTTGCGTTTGACGAAAACATAACTTCATCTCCTCTAAATCCAACTATATCAGACATCATAAGTTCAGTGTATGATGAACAGTCAACACCACATCCCTCTTCTTTTAATATCTTTAATATTGTCGGATTGGGAGTAGCCTTTACCGCGAAATACTCCTTAAATCCTTTGTTCCACGCAAACGCCCGTTTTAATCTACGGGCATTTTCCCGAATCCCTTTTTCATCATACAAATGAAAAGGCGTTGGATACTTTTTTGTGATTTCTTTTAGCTGTTCTAAGCTGACAAAAGTTTTTTTCATTTTTAGCCTCCATTAACAACCTGTAAATTTCTAATTCTATTATATAGTATTTTGATACACCTTCTTTATAAAGTTATAACTTCCCCCATTTTATAGATATATTCTAACTAGCACTTACGTAAATTTTAATTTTTATACTTTCAAAGAAAGTGTCAAGTTGTTATAGGAAAAAATCCTCAGAATAATCCTTTCATCTCCTTTTATTTTCCCATATTTCACTCTCTTACGATAATTATACCACAATATTTAATGTTCAATAAATTTTATTCAATAAAGGATCTTGTCCCCTATCCCCTACACTGAAATCGACTCCTGTAGATAAAAGGAATAGAGGAGTTTTTCTTTAACAGGCAAGGTCAAAATAGTACGTACCGCTCGAGCATAAAGCTCCATCTGCACCTTGTACCGCTCCTGTAAAACAGCAAGACAATCAACCTTATCTGTTTTGTAATCAACAAGCACATATTCCTCTCCCTCTTTAAAAAGGCAGTCAATCGTCCCCTGAACAATAATTATCTCCTCGGCAAGATTAGCTACCTCCGGATAAAGTTCCCCGACCGGAAGAGCTAACATAAATGGAACTTCTCGCTGTAAATCTTCTCCCACACAAATCCTTTTCCCCAAGGGTGAATGAACAAAGCGGACAATTGCCTCTACATCTATAGCCTCTGCCTGAAGCGGAGCAATAAATTCCCGTCTCACCATCTCTGCGATCTGTACCTTTACCCTAGTTTCCGTATCAGCGTGAGCAAAATTCAAATAGCGCATGACCAAATGTAAAGCTGTTCCTTTTTCACTAGCAGAAAGACCTTTTTTCTGCAAAAATTGTGGTCTTTGGGCAAAACGCCGTCTCCTAAAAAATTGCTGCCTCATATCCTGCTCTCCGGCTAACAATTGGTAGCGGTTTTTTATTTCCGTCACCGAGACCTTCCCCGGAATATTAGCTAAAGAGACATAAGGATATTGCCAGTTTAATCTACTCACAATTTCACTGTTTTCTGCCCCACTCTCCACAGGCAAAAGCTCTCTTATCCGTGCTAATTCTTCCCCATAATCAAACCCTTCTTTTTTTTCTATAGCCTCAATCGTGCGCGGGTCCCACAGACTAATACGCCAAGGAGCCGGGTCTTCTTCTATTACCTCCCATGCTTTGTCCTCACAACCTGCTATTTCCCGTAAGACTTGGCTTTCTTGATGCCTTATTAAACAAGGCCCTAACCAATCCCAAGGGCATTGCGGTTGCAGTAAAACACCAACCGGTAGCTCCCATCCTTGCTGAGCAACTACCTTACTCCATTTCCGAGCCTCCTTCTCCAAATCTTTTACCGAGCCTACTAAAATCAAAGCATCCCTAGCCCTAGTCATCGCCACATAAAGAATCCGTACTTCTTCGGCTAACATTTCCGTTTTTAATTTATCGCGTACTATTAATTTCGCTAAAGTAGGATATTTTAAACGCTTATCCGGATCTACCCACACCGGACCGAGTCCCAAATCACGATCTAATAATACATCACCGGAAAGGTCCTTTAAATTAAAAGGTTTACCTAAACAGCCTACAAAAACTACCGGAAACTCTAACCCTTTACTCTGATGTATACTCATAATCCGTACAACGTTCTCGTTTTCCCCCAAAGCTCGTGCCGTCCCTAAATCACTACCCGAATCTGCTAAACGCTTTAAAAAGCGTAAGAATTTAAAAAGCCCCTTCATCGTTGTATCTTCAAACTGTTTAGCTCGCTCTAAAAGTGCTCTGAGATTAGCCTGTCTCTGTTTTCCTCCCGGCAGTGCTCCTACATAGTCATAATAGCCTGTTTCCCGATATAAAAGCCAAATCAATTCTACCAAAGAATTACGCCGGGCAAACGTACGCCAACTCCTTAGTCTCTTCAAAAAAGAACGTAAAGTACTCCTTAAAGGTTCCTCTTCCTTACGTGCCGCTAAACAAAGCGCTACATAAAAGTCAGCAGCAGAACTATGTAAACGAAGACGAGCTAACTCTTCTACCGAAAGACCGACGATGGGAGAAAACAACACCGCCGTCAAAGGAATATCCTGACAAGGATTATCAATGACCTTTAATAAAGATAACATGACCTGTACTTCCTGAGCAGCAAAATAGCCACTACCTATCTCCGCATAGACCGGAAGACCTAATTTGCGAAACTCTTCCAAAAAAGTTGGCGCTGTATTTTTAGTGGAACGCAGCAAAACTACTATATCGCGAAACTCAACCGGGCGATATGTTTTTTTCTCTTGATCCCAAACTACCATTTCCTCCTGTAATTCTAAAATTCTCCTGCCTATCAGTCGAGCCTCCACCTGTAAAGAGCTCAACTCCTCTTCCCTTTCCGTCAAGACACCTGTTTCGCCTTCTAAGAACCGTTTCTTTCCGACATCAGGTTTTTCTACAGCAACATTTTCCTTCTTTTTAGCCTGTGCCTCCACCAAATGTACTTCTAACGGATACTCTTTTTGTCTTGCCGCGGCATCTTCTGTCCAAGTAGCTCCAAAAACTAATTCATGCTCGCGGTCGTAAGTAATCCCGCCTAAATGACTGCCCATTAATTGACGAAAAATAAAATTCACTCCGGCAACAATGTTTCTTCTACTCCGAAAATTTTTAGCTAAATTTATTTTTAGTTCAGTTTTTCCTATTTCTTGTGGATAACGATGATATTTTTCTAAAAAAAGCCCCGGTTCAGCTAAACGAAAACCATAGATACTCTGTTTCACATCACCCACCATAAACAGATTGGGAATCTCTGTTTTCTCTCGTGAAACCAAAGTCAAGATTGTTTCCTGCACAGCATTAATATCTTGATATTCATCAACTAATACTTCCTCAAACCTTTGACGTAGTCTTTTTGCCAATTCAGTAGGCATCCAACCTTTTTCCGTCTTTTCACCTAACAAACTTAAAGCAAAATATTCCAAGTCATCAAAGTCAAGCACATTTAGCTCTATCTTCCTTTGTAAATAATGCTCGGAAAATTCGATTACCAACCGGCAAAGACAACTCAGCAAAGGAGCCATCTCATGCATATCGGCAACCAATTCCTCAGGACTCTGTACCAAATACTCCTTTTGTAAGTCTTGCACCATTTGCTTGGCTTGATTACGCAAAGCCTGTACTGCTTCCTTTAAAGAGATATCTACTTCTCCGCGACAAGCCTTTAAAGACGAAAACTCAAATACCGCCAAAGCTGCTAAAAGCTCCTCACTCTGCTCTCTATTTAGCACTAAAATCTCTTCTAAACCCTCCAAATCTGCCTCTAGAGTAGAACTATATACAAGAGGACCTCCCGGCTGTAACGCTAAATCATAGGCCTCTTGCAATAAAGCTATGGCTTCCTGTAAAACAATGATTATTTTATCTGCTAAACGATTAAAAAGAACTTGCATTGGTTTATCGGTAAGGTCTGCTTGAAAAACTTGTCCTGCTTTAGTTAGCCATGTACAAGGGTCCGGCTGACTACGTGAAAAGGTATAGAGCTTCAAAACTAGCTCCTGTAAATTTTGGTCATCTCTTTGTCCACCCATTCCCTCCACTAAAGCTAAAAAGGTCGGCTCTTCTTCCTCGTATTTTTCTTCAAAAAGGTTCTCTAAAACTTCCATCTTGAGCAAGACACCTTCGACATCATCAGCAATCCGAAATCGCGGGTCTAAAGCTAAATCACCGGGCAACTGTAGGCGATAATAATTTTGGCGCACAATTTCTAAACAAAAAGAGTGCAAAGTAGAGATCGCCGCTTTACCTAAAAGAAGTCTCTGCTTTTGCAGACACCGATCCTCGGGGTTTTCTCGCAAACGCTTTGTTAATGCAGCATCGATTCTCTCTCTCATTTCACGAGCCGCCGCATTAGTAAAAGTCACAACCAGCAATCTATCTACATCAAGTGGATTTTGTTCATCTAAAATTCGACTGACGATTCTTTCTACCAAGACTGCCGTTTTACCGGAACCTGCCGCCGCCGAAACCAAAAGACTACAATCTCTAGTCTTAATCGCATCCTCTTGTTCACGTGTCCATTTTGTCTTACTCATTTTTCCACTCCTTACGCTTACCCTTATAAACACAACATAATTATTCTTGCAATTTGCTCAATAAATCGTCAAATTCCCGGATATATATATTAATAATTCTTTTTGTAATTTCCTCGGCGATTTCTTCCTTATACACATGTGAAGTTAAATTTCCATCCTTTAACATAAGCAGCCAATTTTCTTCATTCATAATCAGCTTTTGAGCATATGCTTCTTTAAAAACTGCTCTCGGCGAATTTTTATCTACTATACCTATACTTTCCAAATAATCCTTTGTAGTTTTCCAGGCAAGTTCGTAAGTAAACTCAAATCTTTGAATAACACCATCACGAATTACATCATTGGCATTATCCTGTTTGAATTGCTCGGCAGCTTCCTTTAATCTTTGAAGTGCCTTTTTAAAATTACTTAATTTTATTTTAATTTTGCTCATAGATAATTACACCTTCCTTCCTAATCTTCTCAATGAATTTATCTGTAACACCCTCCTTAATAAAGGTTACATCAATTTCTTTTAATGTTTCCATTTCCTCTATTTCAGAACTAAAATATGCTTTATCCAATTCTGATAACCTATCTCCAAAAACTGCCAAGTCATAATCACTGGTAGGAGAATGATCGCCTCTGGCACGAGAGCCATATAATACGATTTTTCTTATTTTATATTTTTTAGCCATTTCCTTTATTTTACATAAAACTTCATCCATATTTCTTCACTCCTTTTCGATATTAGACCTTGCTGCCCTTATTTTGGACCAGATTTCTTCAGCCTCACGTGGCTGGAAAAACCGATAAGTATGACCGGGAAGCAAAGGGTCAAACCCACACACAGCCGGATAAGAACAATATGTGCAAGGTTCCTTTCCTTTATAACGATAAGGTTGAATTGCTACCTCTCCCGACATAATTTCCGTACTAATCTCTAGCAGAAGATTTTGCACATAAGAGCAAAGGTCGGCAAATTCTTCATCTGTCCACACATTTTGTATATTCTTATAAAATTGACCCTTTTTACTGATCGCCACAGGCAACAAATCAGAATACCCGGCTATTTCTTTATCCATTAATTTTACTACTTCCGGATCTTCTAATAAATATCCTTGCATCTTTAGTTCTTTTAAAATCTTTTCCTCTACTTCAGTTTCACTTAAAGGGCCCGGGGCAATAATCAAAGGGTCCCGAACAGGAAAATATAATACTCCACCGGGTTTTACTTCTCCATCCACTAAATGATGTACCTGTGTTAAAGCTACCGCCAAATAAGTCAAAAGCTGTAGTCTTAAACCATAAAAAATCTCCTCTAGGTCAAGAGAGGTCTGCCCTGATTTATAATCAACCACCCGTAAATATGACCCCTCCTCAACAGAAGCAACATCAAGTCGGTCAATTCTACCTCGCACATCTATTTTCATTCCCTCAGCCAAAGAAAAACTTAATCCCGGCAGATCACCTTTTTCCCCAAAAGATATTTCCATTCCTAATGGACGAAAAATCCCCCGCCTCTCATGTTCACCTAAAACAGTCACCGCCCGCAAAAGAATACGCTTTAATTTACCGGTTAAATAACGATAACGAGCCGTACTTAAAAGCACCTCATTCTGTAAACGTGGTGCCAATTTCTCAACAATCTTGGACACGATTTCCTGCATCTCTTGTAGAGTTAATTCACCACAAACTAAATTATTTGCTTTTAAATAACGATAAAAACTCTCCAAACCGGCATGAAAAAACTGTCCCAAATCAGGTGCAGCTACTTTATGTTCTGTCCGTTCCTGTAATTGTAAACCATAAGTAAGGAAATGAGAAAAAGGACAGGCTCTAAACCTTTCTAGTCGCGAAACACTTACCCGCAAATTCTGACCATATAATCTTCTTACTAACACAGGAGGAATTTTTATAGCTTCGTGCCGATAAAAAAGCCCTTCCGCAATCTTCGCTAAAGGTTGTTGCCATTCTTGTTGCTTTAAATACCAATTATAAACGTCCCACCATAGTGGAGCAATTTTTTCCCCTTCCTTAGCTTGACGCAAAGCGGCTACTAAATAACTAAAAGTAGAACGAGGCGAAGCCACTTTTTCTTCAGCACTTTCTCTCTCCGGGTCTAAAACAAGTTCAGCCCGGGGAAAAAGCATCTGCACACGCGACAAAAGTGAAGAAGCTGTTAAAGCCTTCCCTTCCTCATCAGCCAAAGCAAAACTAAGTATCAAATAATGACTGGCTGTCGTCAACGCTTTATAAAGTAAAAACTGTTCAGCATAAAGCTTTTTTTCCGTAGTCGGAGCCAAAACAATTTTTTGTTCAGCTAAAAGAAGACGGTCCGCATCATTAAAAATTCCACTCTCTACAATTTTCGCCGGAAAAACACCTTCATTTATTCCTAAAATAATTACTGCTTTTAAATCAGGGTTGCGGGAACGATCTACAGAACCTACTAAAACTTGATCCAAACCGGGAGGAATCAAACCAAGTTCTAAAGTTTCCAAGCCCCCAATGACCACTTGACTAAATTCTTGTAAACTCATTTCTTGCTCACCAAGAACCCCAACCAAACGATCTAATAATTCTAAGATTTCTTGCCAGACTTGAGCATGAATCCGTGCTTCCTCCAGCTCCCCCTTTTCTTCAGCCTTCATACTCCAACGTTCTAATTTCTTAGCTATAGCATTTTTTTCTAAAAAAGAAAAAAGAATCTCACTATATTCTCTACCCTTAACTGCAGTTTGCAAAGCTTCTTGTAAAGGAAGTAATAGCCCAACAACCTTCTCCCGCACTTTATTTACTCGTTGTAATAATTCCTGTTTCTCCGTAGACAACTCCCTTGTTCCTTCTGCTGCTAAACCTGTTTTAAACTGCCAAGGTCGACTATCAGTCCAACGACTGCCTCTAATGCCATGCTCTAAACAATAATTTTCTAAAAGGTCAGTTTCCCGTCGTGAAAGAGGGAGCAAATCCGTCTTTAAACAGCGAAAAAGTGGTTCATAACTCCACCCGCCCTGTACTACTTCCAAGACACTCTGAATTAAATCAGGTAAAGGATGATGACGCACCGGCTTTTTCATATCGAGAAAAAAGGGAATCCTATAATCTTTAAAAACATTCGCAATTAAATTCTCATAATTAGTAAAGTCACGTAACAAAACAGCAATATCTTGGTAGCGCAAACCTTTTTCCCGGCAAAGAAAAAGAATTTCCCGGGCTGCTTTTTCCACCTCTTCCTGCCGATTGACTGCCGCCTGTAATTTAAGAGCACTGGCTTCTTCCTTAAATATGGGTTTTATCTGTAAAAAGCTTTCTTCCAAAAAGGCTAATTCTGCTCTTTCCCGAAAGCGTCTTAATCGAGGTTCAGGTAAAACAAAAACATCTGCTAGCGGACACTGAATTTCCGCCGCCATCTCTAATAAACATTGATAAGTTTCCCAAGGTTTAAAAAACAAATGTGTTTCGGGAAGTTTTTGCTGTAAACATTCCGGATTAAGACATAAAGTTATGTTCACCTGCTGACAATATAGTAATAGTTCTTTGATTACCGCAAATTCTAAAGGAGTAAAACCATGAAAACCATCAATCCATACTTGTGCTGTTTTTAAAAAATCAGCTTGATAAAGATGATCGGCTAAAAGCTGTAAATTATCGTTGATATCTAAATACTCTTCCTCAATGTACTTTTCAAATTCACTATAAATAAAGACAAACTCGGCTAATTTATCTTCTAATTCACTAGGCAAACCTGCTTCACTCTTACCCAAACAGCTAGCTAATTTTTCCGGAGAAAGACAATAATTTTTCATCTCGGCAAGCGCCCTCACCAACTGTTCTAAAAAGCCCGGTTTATCAATAACTTTGGCAAAAACCTTAAATTTATTTTTATTTTTCGTTAAAATATGCTTCAAAATAAGAGCTTTGCCTACCTCATCCAACGGTGGCGCAATTCCACCTCCCGTTTCTTGCAAAATTCGCCAAGCCAGGCGTTGAAAACTAAACACCTGAGCTCGCATAATACCACCTTGTTTTATTTGCTTTAATAAACTTTTCTCCGCATAAAAAGAGCCTTGCTCCGGGACAAGATAAAAGCAATTAGCTTGAGGATTATTTTCTACCTCGGCTATTATTTCTTGTAAACACTGTCCGGTTTTCCCCGACCCGGACCGACCGATCAGTAATCGCAACACAAAAATTTTCCTCCTCTTGCAAACTTAAATGCTTAAACAAAGTGAAGTAAATGCTTCGTTTCCTCAAAGATAGCGGATGATGTGTCTGAACCGTTTCATTGTGAGGTATAGCTAAACAGACTTAACGAAAACGAGGTCGTAAAAACTTCTCTGTATTGTTTTGGCCTAGGCACTGCCGGAGGGTGACTTAGCGAAGGTGAGGCTAGCAATGACGAGGTGACGATAAGGACGTCGGCACCAGGGCGAACTGAGCACGGATGCGAATTGAGCCCGCTCAGCATTACTCCGAACCAAGCTTAGGTACGTTCTGACTGAAGATACGGAAACCCAAAGGTAGTACCTAGGTTAAACCGGGCAGACACATCATCCGCTATCGCTTTACAGTTCCTTCGCCGACAACGGACCACGTGAAATCACAATTTTACCTGTCCGCACAATCTCCACAATACCATGGTCTTCCAAAACCTCACATAAAGCATCAATCTTATCTTGTGTCCCGGTTAATTCAACAACCATTGTTTCCCGAGATATTGTCGATATTTTTCGAGCCAAGATCGTGGATGTTAATCGAGAAACAATGGTTGTTGAATTAACCGGGACACAAGATAAGATTGATGCTTTAT
>DUTO01000025.1 GCA_012842035.1 Clostridia bacterium
ATATGGCCAAAATGCAGGACGAGCTTGGCGAAATGACGGTAGAAGCAACAGTGGGTGGCGGGGTTGTGAAAATTGTGATGAGTGGTAAACAGGAAGTAAAAGAACTTTTTTTAGAACCGGAAATTTTGCATCCCGAAGAAAGTGAAATGGTACAGGATTTGTTAATTGCTGCTTTTAATGAAGCTTTGCGCAAGTCCCAAGACTTGGCAAATGAACAAATGAATAAAATTACCGGTGGGCTTAAAATCCCGGGGCTGTTTTAAAAATAATGTATCAGTATGCCGAATCTTTGACGCGACTCATTGAACAATTTGCCTGTTTGCCGGGAATTGGACCGAAAACGGCCCAACGGCTGTCTTTTTATGTTCTAAATAATATGAGCGAACAGCAGGTAAAAGTTTTTGCTCAGGCACTTTTAGCTGTCAAGAAAAATATTACGACTTGTCCGGTTTGTTGTAATTTGACTGATGTTACCCCTTGCCGAATTTGTCAAGATGAACAAAGGAATCACACGCAAATTTGTGTTGTGGAAGAGGCACAAGACGTTATTGCTATTGAGAAAACAAGGGAATACAAAGGGCTATATCATGTATTACAGGGTCGCATTTCTCCTATGGAAGGCAAAGGTCCTGAAGATTTGAAGATTAAAGAGCTTTTGGCACGTTTAGGCGATGCCCGGGTTAAAGAAGTTGTTTTAGCCACAAACCCTGATGTGGAAGGCGAAACTACAGCTTTATATCTTGCTAAATTGATTAAACCCTTAGAGGTAAAGCTGACCCGTATTGCCCATGGCGTTCCTGTAGGGGGCGATTTGGAATATGCGGATATTGCTACTTTAACGAGAGCTCTTTCCGGGAGAAGAGAAGTATGATATACGATAAAAAAGAATGTTGTAAAATGCTACAGAAATATTTTGCGAACCAAGATGATATTTCTACGGTGTATTTATTTGGGTCGTTGGTGAAGGGAAGAGCGACTTCCCATAGTGATGTGGATATCGCCGTTTTATTTGTTTCGGGGTTATCTTTGTTCCACCGTTTTGAAAGAAAATTGGAGATTATGAATGATTTGGAGGATCTATTTCAGAGAAAAGTAGACCTTGTTGACTTGGATAATGCCGATTTGTATTTTATACATCAAATAATGCGGAATAAAGAAATTGTTCTGGATAGAGATGTGGAGAGACGGGTCTCCTTTGAAGTCGAAAAGCGCAGAAAATACTTTGATCAGAAACATTTTTATGACTTGTATCATAGATATGCCTTAAAAAGATTAGGGGAGAAAGGAAGAAAATATCAAAATGGTTGAGAGAGAGACGGTAATCAGAAGATTAACATTTTTAGAAGAGTACTGTAGTGACCTTGATGAAGCCAGACAAACCCTTAATCGGGAAAAGTTTGCACATGATAAAGTAGTTCGCAGATATGTGGAAAGAACATTGCAGATGGCCATTGAAGCCTGTCTGGATATAGCCAACCACATTATTGCTTATGAAGGTTATCGAGAGCCGGTTGATAATAAAGATGTTTTTGAGGTGCTTTTGGAACAAAAAATTTTGAATGAAGGATTAGTGAAAAATCTTAAAAAAATGGCTCAGTTTCGTAATGTAATCGTTCATGATTATATACGAGTTCAACCGGAAATTGTGTATGCTATTTTGCAAAAAAACTTGGGTGATATTTTGGAATTTGCTAATCATGTAAAAGAAAAATTTTTGTAATGGATTTGTAATGGAGATAGATTAGGTATTGACTTGGCTGAAGTGAAAAAGGAATCCCGTGTTACTTTAAGGTGAGGCGGGATTTTTTTTCTTGGGGTGTAAATAGTAATAAGATGCGC
>DUTO01000248.1 GCA_012842035.1 Clostridia bacterium
AAAAATGCGTTGTATGCAATGCAGACGAGGGTGACCCAGGGGCCTTTATGGATCGAAGTGTTTTGGAAGGAGACCCTCATGCCGTTTTAGAAGCGCACCAATCGCATATCCGGCTATAGCCATAGCTTCTAAAACGGCATGAGGGTCTCCTTCCAAAACACTTCGATCCATAAAGGCCCCTGGGTCACCCTCGTCTGCATTGCATACAACGCATTTTTGCTCTCCCTTAGCCTGATAAGCAAACTCCCATTTTCTCCCGGTAGGGAAACCGCCACCACCACGCCCTCTTAAACCTGCTTTCTTTAATTCCTCAATAACGCCTAAAGGTGTCATTTCATGAAGCACTTTAGCCAAAGCGAAATAACCGTCACGCGCAATATACTCCTCGATTTTTTCCGGATTGATAATCCCACAATTAGCGAGGGCTACTCTCTTCTGATGCCTAAAGAATTCAATATCATCAAATTCTTTTGTACTAATTGTCGCTTCGGGTTCATGGTAAAGCAGACGCTCTACAACACGTCCTTTCATAAAATGCTCTTCCACAATCTCTTCTATATCATCTTCATGAACATGACAGTAAAAAACCCCTTCCGGATAAACAACCATAATTGGTCCAAAATTACAAAAACCGAAACAACCTGTTTCAATAACTTGTATTTCTTTTTCCAATCCTTTATCTGCAAGTTCTTTTCTCAACCCGCTTATTAAAAGCCGGCTGTCTGAAGAGGTACAACCAGTACCGGTGCATACCAGCACATGAGAACGATAGAATTCCATGTTACTCCTCCTAACTAGCCTTACCGGCTTCTTATTTTTCTAAATTAACCAACCATTCTGTAATGGGCTGACCGTTAACAAGATGCTGCACAATTATTTTTTTAATCTTTTCCGACGTAACCTTACCATAGATAAAAGGATTTTTACCCGGCTCCGTAACCGTTACTAAGGGCTCTAAATGACAGAGACCCGGGCACCCCGTCTGGGTAACATGAATATCAGCAAGCTGACGCTCTTGCAATTCACTTAACGCCGCATTTAAAACTGTTCTGGCCCCATTAGCGATACCGCAAGTACCCATATGCACAGTTAGCGCCGCCTTCCCTGTATCTTCCCTGATAGCCATTTCCTTTTCTACTTTTGCTTTTATTTTTTTTAATTCTTCTAAAGAACGCATTACACATACCCTCCTCCCTACTATTCATCCCTATATTTATTAATAACTGCAGCTATCTCCTCAGTAGTCAAGCGACCATGTACATGCTCGTCCACCGTTAAAACCGGAGCCAAACCACAAGCCCCTAAGCAACGACAGGCTTCAAGAGTAAACAAACCATCTTTTGTTGTTTCGCCTACTCTAATTCCTAACTGTTTTTCCAATTCATCTAAAATTAAACCGGAACCTCTTACATAACAGGCTGTCCCCAGGCAAACACTAATTCTATGCTTTCCTTTGGGCTGGGTACAAAAAAGGGTATAAAACGACACAATCCCATAGATTTCACTTAAGGGCACTTCCATCTTTTGGGCAATATAAGCTTGAACTTCTTCAGACAAATAACCTAGCTTTTGTTGAATCGCATGTAAAATAGGAATCATGGCCCCCTCTTGGCCCTTATACTTTTCGATAATACGATCGATAAAAGCAAACTTATCTTCTTGCTTTTGACAATCTTTTTCACATTGGCAACCCATATTTTACCTCCTTATTTTACTCTTGTTTGAAACATTCCCACTGAAATACCTATTTCTATTAAGAATATCACTTTCAGAAAAGTTTTCAATAGAAAAAATCTTTGCAGTATGAATTTTTACCACTGACAACTAAAAAGGCTACCTCGTCATTTAGGAACAAAGTAGCCTTTGCCTCCTCTTGCCCCCTAGATTAAGAGAATAATTTATTATTTTATTTGGGGAAAAAAATGGACAAAACTCTATTTAAGTCATCAAGACCGTAATATTCTATTTCTATCTTACCTTTATTGCCTCGTGGTTTAATGCTTACTTTTGTACCACATCTTTCCCGCAACTGTGCTTCAATATCAACTAGTTCAGGAGAAAGTTTCACACGCTGCTTTTTTCCAACGGCTTTTTTCTTTTTTCCCCCTTCTCCAATTTCCTTAACAAAACTTTCGGCCTCTCTTACCGTCATTTTTTTATAAAGCATTTCAGCTGCAGCATTAATTTGTTGTTCATTACTCTCGACGGTTAATAACGGACGTACATGTCCTACCGTTAACTCACCTGTAGCCACCTGCTCAAGTATCGGCTCCGGCAAATTAAGAATCCTTACCATATTAGCAATAAAAGACCTACTCTTAGAAACCTTTTGCGCCACCTGTTCTTGCGTATAATTAAATTCCGTTAATAATTTTTTATAAGCTCTCGCCTCTTCTAAAGGATTTAAGTCTTGGCGCTGAATATTCTCTACCAGTGCAATTTCCATTATTTGCTCATTTGTATATTCTTTTATCACTGCAGGCATTTTTTCCCACCCTAAAAGCTGGCAGGCACGCCATCGTCTTTCACCAACCACAAGTTCATGCTTCCCCTCAGAAAGCTCTCGCACAACAATAGGCTGCACAACACCATGTTCCTTAATAGAAGCAGCTAATTCTCTTAGTTTTTCTTCGTCAAAAACCCTTCTGGGCTGAAAGGGATTAGGCATAATTGTACTTACGGCAATTTCAGTGACAGCCTCTTCATCCTCTAGTAAGGGCGAAGCCATAGGAATTAAAGCTGACAATCCTTTTCCTAAACCTGTTTTAGCCACGTTCCAACACCTCCTTAGCCAAGTCCATATATTGCTCTGCTCCTTTTGATTTAGGGTCATACAAGATAATGGGCAACCCATAGCTAGGCGCTTCACTTAACTTTACGTTACGCGAGATAAGCGAAGCAAAAACTTTGTCCTTAAAAAACTTTTTTACTTCGTCAACTACTTCAATAGAAAGATTGGTTCGCACGTCAAACATAGTTAAAACTGCCCCAAAAATCTCTAAGTCAGGATTCAGATGTCCTTTAACTAAATTGATGGTATTGATCAAAAGACTTAAGCCTTCCAAGGCATAATATTCGCACTGAATCGGAATTAAAACACCATGAGCAGCGGTCATCGCATTTAAAGTAAGCAAACCCAAAGAAGGTGGACAATCAATAATAATATAATCATAATCTGCGGTCACTGCCTGCAACGCCCGTTTTAATTTATACTCTCTTGATACTGCCGGCACTAATTCGACCTCAGCTCCTGCTAGTTGAATGGTTGCTGGGACAACAAACAAAGTTTCTATAGCCGTAGATTGAATAACCATCTTTAACGGCAGGTCATTAATTAAACAGTCATAAATACAACGCCCGGCCTCCAACTCAGCAATTCCTAAACCACTTGTCGTATTTCCTTGGGGATCCGTATCCACAACCAAAACTTTCTGCCCAAAAGTTGCCAAACAAGCACTTAAATTTATGGCCGTAGTCGTTTTGGCGACACCACCTTTTTGATTAGCAATAGCAAGAATTTTACTCATGTAAGCCCAATATCTCACGCAAGAAAGCCTCCTTTTTTAGTTCTCGGAGAAATTGCGTCAAATATCGTTCCCTCCCTTCTATGACCATATCCATTAAACTTTCTTTATTCTCATTTCCACGCCAAACTTTTTCTTCCTGCCAAAAATATAAAATATCTTTAAGAATATTATTTTTACTGTAAAAATGTTTCACGTGAAACACTCAATGATTTCCATCTTCCAATTCATATGGCAAGCTTTTGCTATGTTTCAAACAAAACATGTAGTGTTTCTTTCGGCGCTGAGTCTATCAACTTAAAACAAAAAGCCCACAACTGGCAGTCATGGACTTTTTGTCTTTGCTCTTATCGCCTTCTAGCATGCTTTTTCTTTAAAACGACCTTCCGCGCTTTTTAAAGCCTTTTTTACCGCCTTCGCAGCATGATATGCCAGCTCGACCGGGACAGCGTTCCCCACCATCTTATATCCATCAGCTATATTTATATAGTGCAATTCGAAATCATCCGGAAACGTCTGTATTCTTGCACATTCTCTTACGCTCAATCTCCTATATAGATTTTCTTTTCCGGGAACAAATATTCTTTTGTTTTTTTCTACAAACAACATTTTAGGAGCCTGAGGATGAATAGGGGCATGCCTCCCTCCAGCCTGGATTGTAAATGAAGGCTCATCCCAAGAGCGTACTCTGTTTCTTGACATATATATTGATGAAAAACCACCTGTCATATATTCATGGTTTTTAACTAAACACCGCTGTTTATTCGTCTTATTATTTATACCCGCCGGTATAGCATTATCTTTTAAATCCCAGATAGCATCTTTTAGTACTAGTTTTTTACCAAGAGGTAACGGAAATTCAAACTCTACCTTTAAGTCATTTCTAAGACCTACATAAAAAACTCGTTTTCTATCTTGAGGCACTCCATAATTAACTGCATTTAAAAGTTTTATGTGGACATTATATCCTGCTTCATTCATATTTGATTTTATTATATATCATATTCCCCTTATTCTTTGTCTAAGCTCTGCGGTTTGTAAATTTGAATCAAGACCTCCACATAATGAACATAGTCTTTCTCGCGCATTTTCACCTCAATGCCTGCTTCTCTAATGGCAGTAATTGCCGATTTAAGTGCATTCAGATATATTCTAATATCGGTGATGGCCCGCACTACCCTTTTCCTTTTTTTATTTAGCAAGTGTTCTGGAGATAGCACCAGTTGCTTTTCAATAAAAAGTTCTGTTTCGCGAACATTAAGTCCTTGTTCATAAATAGCTTTCAACACTAATGCTTGTCCCGCCGCATTCGGTAATTTTAAAAGAGCGCGAGCATGCCGTTCCGTAATTACATCAAGATTGATTTCTTGGCGAATTTGGGGAGGGAGTTTTAAAAGCCTAAGCTTATTGGCAATCGTAGATTGCCCTTTCCCCACGCGACGAGCTACCTCTTCTTGGGTTAGATTAAATTCCTGCAAAAGTCTTTGATAACCTTCGGCCTCTTCAAAATAATTTAAATTCTCTCTTTGTAAATTTTCAATTAAAGCTATTTCCGCAACCTCTTGATTTGACATTGCTCTAATTATGGCCGGTATGGTTTTGCGTCCAATATTATGTGAAGCCCTTAAACGCCTTTCACCTGCAATTAATTCATAATAGTTTTCTTGTTGACGTACCAAAATAGGTTGAATAACACCAAACTCCTTAATCGATCTAGCCAATTCTTCTAATTGAAAAGAATCAAAATATCGACGTGGCTGATAAGGATTTGGTCTAATTAAATCAATTTCTAACTCTCTAACTTGTTCGCTTTTCTTTTCCTGAACAAGGTCCCACATTTTGGCTAAGGACTCTCGAACCATAAAAACTCCTCCTTTTTTTCTCTCCAAAGACTTCGACCTTGTTCAGAGAAATTCCTTCCAAAATTTTACTTTTTATTATTAATTTTTAAAGTGGCTTTTTATAAGGCACACCCGGTCGGCGGGGGTAGGCAGAGGGGGTAGGCTTAACCTTTTTTATCACCATAATCGTTCTTTGTCCCCTTTGTTCAGGCAAAAGAAAAGATTCCAGCTTTGCTATTTTGCCACCTAGTTTCTCTATAGCTTTGGCAGCCTCTTGCCCTTCTTTTTGTCCTCCCGTCCCTTTATAAGCTAAAAAAACTCCCCCCACTTGCACAAAAGGTAAACAGTATTCCACTAAAACTGGTAAACGGGCCACTGCACGAGAAACAACAAGGTCAAATTTTTCTCGATATAATTTTTCCTGTCCTAGTTCTTCAGCTCGTCCATGAATAGCTTGCACTTCTTCCCAACATAGTGTTTTTAAAAGATGTTCTAAAAACCTAACTCTTTTTTGTAACGAGTCAACCAAAACCATGGTCAGCGAAGGATAAATAATCTTAAGAGGAATGCCGGGAAAGCCTGCTCCGGTTCCCAAGTCAAGCACTTTTTCCTGCCCGTTCCATTCATAGGATTTTAGCCCCAAAAGCGAGTCGTAAAAATGTTTAATTATTATTTCCTTTTCCTCTGTAAGTCCTGTTAAATTAATTTTTTTATTCCAATTAAGTAGTTCTTCTTTAAAAATTATAAATTGATTTATTTGTTGTGTCGTAAGAGAAAGACCTAACTCCGAAAGTAAGTTAGGTAAAAAATCAGACATCATTTTTTCCATCTTTACTTTTTTTGTTTCTCCTCCTTTTTTCTAAATGAAGCAAAAGAACAGATATATCGGCCGGGGAAACACCGGAAATTCGTGAAGCCTGGCCTATGGAAAGAGGTTTAATTTCACTTAATTTTTGAGTCGCTTCCACGGAAAGACCTTCTACCTCCCGGTAATCAAGGTTCGGAGCTAATGTTTTGTTTTCTAATTTATTAAATCTCTGCACTTGCGATAATTGTTTTTGAATATAACCTTCATACTTAATATGAAGGTCAATCTGTCTGCTTATTTCTTTATTTAATTCCTCGGCAAACCCATAAGCCACTAAAGCATCATAATTTATTTCCGGTCTTTTTAATAAGTCATAGAGAGAAATACTTTGCTGTAAAGGTACAGTTCCTTGCGCTGACAACATTTCGTTTATCTTTTCTGTAGTGGGGGTGACTCTCTCGTTCTGTAAATAAGCTAAACCTCTCTCCAATTGCTCCTTTTTTTTCTGAAAACGAGCATACCTTTCCGGAGAAACAAGTCCAATCTCCCAACCCTTAGGAGTCAACCGCAAATCTGCATTATCCTGACGTAATAATAAACGATATTCAGCTCGGGAAGTCAACATCCGATAAGGCTCATTGGTTCCTTTGGTGACTAAGTCATCAATTAAAACCCCAATATAAGCTTCGGAGCGTTTTAAAATAAGTGGTTCCTTGCTTTTTAATTTAAGAACAGCATTAATCCCGGCAAGTAAGCCTTGAGCCGCTGCCTCTTCATAACCAGAAGTGCCATTAATCTGTCCGGCGCAAAAAAGGCCCTTTATTTTCTTAGTTTCTAAAGTCGGTTGTAATTGGGTGGGAATAAGGTAGTCATATTCTATCGAATAACCGGTACGCATTATTTCTGCTTTTTCCAAACCTTTAATTGTACGTAAAAAATTTAATTGCACGTCTTCCGGAAGGCTGGTAGACATGCCTTGCACATACATCTCCGTAGTAGTTAAGCCTTCCGGCTCTAAAAATAATTGATGGCGTTTTTTATCGGCAAAACGAACAATTTTATCTTCAATTGCCGGACAATAGCGCGGTCCTACCCCTTCGAGCGCTCCACTGTAAAAAGAAGATTTATGCAAGTTTTCTCGAATCAAACGATGTGTTTCTTCATTAGTGTAAGTAAGATAACACGGTATGTTTAAGCCATTCCCCTTTTCCGTAAGAAAAGAAAAAAAGTTTTCTGCCTCATCACCATATTGAACCGACATTTGGGCAAAATCGAGCGTTCTTTGATCTACGCGTGGTGGTGTATCAGTTTTAAAACGCCCCACTGCCAAGCCTAGTTCTTCTAAATTCTGGCCGAGATTAATAGCAGCCCGCTGACCATTGGGACCACCAGTATAAGAAAGTTTACCTAAAAAGATTTTGCCGCGCAAATATGTACCTGTACACAAAATAACAAGGGGAGCCTTATAAATGGCCCCTGCTTCCGTAAGAATACCTTGTACTTCTTGATTTTCTCCCACCAAAACTTTTTCGACAAGGGCTTCTTTAACCAGAAGATTTTCTTGTTTTTGTAATACATGAACCATTCTCCTTTGGTAAGCCTGTTTATCAGCCTGAGCTCGTAAAGCATAAACAGCCGGGCCTTTTCCCGTGTTCAGCATCCGCATTTGAATATAAGTCTCATCAATATTTCGACCCATTTCGCCACCTAGAGCATCTATCTCTCTAACTAAATTCCCCTTCGCCGGTCCTCCTATCGAAGGATTACAAGGCATTAAGGCAATATTATCCAAATTTAAGGTGAAAATTACGGTGCGACAACCCAGACGCGCTGCCGCCAAAGCGGCTTCACAACCGGCATGTCCTGCTCCGATAACCAAACAATCATAATGTCCTGCTGTATAACACATAGCCCAACTCCCCCCTGCCTGCAAAGCAAACTTTTTACTTACCTAAACAAAACTGAGAAAAAATTTGATTAATCACTTCCTCATCTACCGTTTCTCCTGTAATTTCTCCCAAAAAATCTAAACAACTTTTTAAATCGATTAAAATAAAATCAGAAGGAAGCCCACTCGCAATGCTGTGCCGGGCACTGGCTAAAGTAGCTAGTGCCTTATCAAGTGCCGTTTTATGTCGTAAATTAGTTAAGAAAACTTTATCTTTTATTTCCCATTTTTCTGCAAAAAACATATTTTTAATCTCTTTTTCCAGTTCTTGAATGCCTATTTTTTCCGTAGCCGAAATTAACAAAAAACGATAATTAACCAATTTCTTCTTGATTTTTTTCCTAATTTTGCCTTCTTCCCCACTGACTAAATCAATTTTATTCCCGACAATTAATACTTTCTCCGTGGGCAGTTGACTAAGAAAAGCTTGGTCTTCTGAAGTTACACCTGATTTTAAATCTAAAATATATAAAACTAAATCTGCTTGTTCTACAATTTCTTTTGTTTTTTGTACGCCAATTTTTTCTACCGGGTCTTCAGATTCTCTAATTCCGGCGGTGTCAATTAAAAGGAGAGGAATACCGCCTAAATTATAATACTCTTCGATTGTATCCCTGGTGGTACCCGGCACATCGGTAACAATGGCTCGTTTCGTTTTTAAAAGCGTATTTAATAAACTGGATTTACCTACATTAGGTTGACCAATCAGGGCAACTTTTAAGCCTTCTCGAATAATTCGACCACTAGTAAAAGAGTGGAGCATGGTTTTCATTGTTGTTTCAACTTTAATCAAATAACTGTCTATTTCCTCCGGACTTAAACGTGCAAAGTCCTCTTCAGGAAAATCAAGATCAGCCTCTAAAGAAGCTATTAGTTCTAAAATTGCCTGACGACATTTTTTTATTTCGGATGATAAAACACCTTGCAAATGCTTAGCCGCAACATTTGCAGCTGTTTCCGTCTTCGCGTTAATTAACTCTATAATTGCTTCTGCTTGACTCAAATCAAGACGTCCATTTAAAAAAGCTCTTTGGCTAAATTCACCGGGTTCAGCCAGTCGCGCCCCTGCTTTTAAAACTATTTCCAATACCTTTTTTAAAACCGTAATTCCGCCATGACACTGTAGTTCAACAACATCTTCACCTGTAAAACTCCCGGGGGCCCACATTGTCAAAGCTAAAGCTTCGTCAACAAATTGTTTTTCTTCATTCAAAATATGGCCATATATTATTCGATATGTAGCTTGTTCACTTATTTTTTTACCGCTTTTACTTTTAAAAGCTTTATCAGCTATAGTAGCAGCATCATCTCCTGAAATACGAATAATTCCTACACCGGCCGACCCATATGCTGTAGAAATGGCGGCAATTGTTTCTTCCCCCATCTTTATTCACCTCTTTTATCCATCATACCTTAACCTTTAGCATTAACCAAGGTCGCTTGCTTTAATAAAGCAAAGAAAAAGTTAGCTGTATTTAAACCGGCTAACTTTTCCTGTCTTCATTATCTCGTTTTTAAAAGACTTAAACTTTTTTAATTATAACACGACGAAAAGGGTCAACACCTTCACTTATAGTCTGAACAAATTCTTCATCTTGCAAAGCGGTATGAATAATTCTTCTTTCTTGCGGATTCATAGGTTCAAATACTACCTTTCGCCCGGTTTGCTGTACCTTCTTAGCCATTTTATAAGCTAACTTTGTTAAAGTTTCCTCACGCCGCTGACGATAACCTTCCACATCAAGAATTATTTTTATTCTTTCGCTATTACTCCCACTCTGATAATTATATTTATTGACCACTAAATTAGTTAGATATTGCAAAGCATCTAAAGTATCGCCACGCCTGCCTATTAAAATACCTAATTTTTTCCCTACAAAATTAATTTTAATATATTCGTTATCCGCCAAAACCTCCATATCCACGTTAAGCCCCATTAATTGTGTTATTTCTTCTAAAAATTCTTTTGTTAAAGCAAGAGGGTCAATATTAGGTGTTACTTTAATTTTGGCCATTTTTTGCCCTAAAATACCTAAAAAACCTTTACTGGGTTCCTCTAAAATTTTTATTTTGACTTCCTCTTCAGTTAAATTTAACTTTTGTAACGCTATTTCTAATGCCTCTTCAACAGTACGAGCAGATATCTCTACACTATTCATTTGCTTTTCCAACTCCTCCTTTACGGAATTCCGAGCGACGATTAATAAAAATTTGCTGGATCATCCCGGTAAGACCATAAAATATCCAATATAAACAAAGACCGGCCGGAAATTTTGTACTCATCCAACCAACCAAAATCGGCATAGCATAAAGCATTGACTTTTGTGTTCTAGCAGCTTGTGGATTACTTTGATTACTACTATTACCCATCGATACTTTTGATTGAAAATAGGTCGCTAAAGCCACAAAAATAGGCAAAATCATATA
>DUTO01000249.1 GCA_012842035.1 Clostridia bacterium
AATCACTACACACAACGGTAATGGGTCTGGCTGGGGAGCCTTTTGAAGTACAAATACGAACACAAGAAATGCACCGAACAGCTGAATATGGGATTGCCGCCCATTGGAAATATAAAGAAGGGTATCAAAAGGGAAGTACGGAATTGGATAAAAGGCTTGCCTGGTTAAGACAGGTCTTGGAATGGCAAAAGGAAGTTAAAGATACCAAAGAATTTATGGAACTTTTAAAAATAGATGTTTTTTCGGATGTTGTTTTTGTTTTTACACCTAAGGGGGATGTCAAGGAATTACCTGCTGGTTCTATTCCACTGGATTTTGCTTATCGTATTCATTCTGATGTGGGACATAGTTGTGTCGGCTGTCGGGTAAATGGTAAAATGGTTCCTTTAGATTATGTTTTAAAAAATGGTGATATAGTAGAAATTATTACTTCTAAACAGTCTAGTAGTCCTAGTCGGGACTGGTTAAAAATGGTGAAAACATCACAAGCCAAAAGTAGAATCAGGCAGTGGTTTAAAAAGGAAAAACGAGAAGAACATCTCTTGCAGGGACGAGATAATCTAGAAAAAGAATTAAAAAAGCAAGGATTTGAGCCGGCCTCAAAATTAAAAAATGAATGGTTGCAAGAAATAGCCCCCAAATTTGGCATGAATCATTATGAGGACTTGTTAGTAGCGATTGGAGAAGGTGCGCTTGGTTCTTATCAAGTGTTTACACGGCTTCGTGGTGAGTTTTTTCCGTCAGAAAAACAATTACCATCAGTTGCTTTAACTGAATTACAAAAAGGGATAAAAAAAGAAGAGCGTTATCATAAGGTTTCACATGGGATTAAGGTTAAAGGAGAAGAAGGTGTTTTAGTGCGTTTAGCCCATTGTTGTCATCCGCTTCCCGGTGACTTGATTTCCGGGTATATTACTAGAGGGAGGGGTGTTTCGGTACATCGGGCTGATTGTAATAATATTCGGAATTTGAAAAAAGAAGAAGAAGGAAGAATAATTGAGGTTGTATGGGACGAAGCTGCAGAAAGTATCTATCAAGTAGAGTTGGAGATTTATGCTTTAGATAGTACCCATTTACCTTTAGAGATTATGAGTGCTTTAGCCGAGATGAAAATACATATTAATACGATTAATGCCCGTACGGTTAGACATGGTCATACAGTAATTAACTTGAAAGTGGATATCCGTTCAATTAAGCAGTTGAATTTATTAATCGAGAAAATTAAAAAAATCAGAGATGTCTTAGATGTATTTAGAGTAACACCTAAAAAATAATTGAGAGGAGGTTAAAAGATGCGAGCAGTTGTACAACGAGTTCAAGCAGGAGCTGTTCTTATTGAAGGAGAAACAGTAAGCAGGATTAAAGATGGGCTTGTAGTTTTTTTAGGGGTAGGACAAAATGATGAAGAAAAAGATGTTCAATATTTGGCGAAAAAAATCATTAATTTACGTATTTTTGAAGATGAAGCCGGTAAATTAAATCTTTCTTTATTAGAAAGAGGTGGAGAGATTTTAGTTGTTTCTCAGTTTACACTTTATGGAGATTGTCGGCAAGGAAGACGACCAAGTTTTACGGCAGCTGCTGCTCCTGAAAAAGCTAATTTTTTGTATCAGTTATTTGTAGAAAAAGTTAAAGAAGAAGGGGTTACGGTAGCGACAGGTGTTTTTCAAGCAGAGATGTTAGTAAAAATTGAAAATGATGGTCCGGTTACCTTGCTTTTAGATAGTAAAAAGTTGTTTTAATGAAGGAGTGAAGCAAAATGATGAAAATGAATATTTTACCAGTAGGACGAATTGAAGTTAATTGTTACTTGGTGTATGATGCGGAAACAAAAGAGGCTTTAGTGATTGACCCAGGGGCTGAGGGTGAGCGGATTCAAAAGAAAATTACTGAATTAGGGCTAAAGGTTAAATACATTGTTAATACTCATGGTCATCTTGACCATATTGGGGCTAATCGGTATTTAAAAGAAGCAAATGAGAATGTTTTGCTTTGTATTCATAAAGCTGACAGTGAAATGCTTACTGACCCTAAAAAAAATATTTCTGCTTATCTTTTAGAAGAGGGAATTAATGGTCCGGCAGCAGACTGCTTTCTGGAGGATGGAGATGTTTTAGACGTAGGAAATTTGCATTTTAAGGTTTTTCATACCCCTGGGCATACATTAGGTGGGATTTGTTTAGTGGGGCATGGTGTTTGTTTTAGTGGAGATACTCTTTTTGCCGGTTCTATTGGTAGAACTGATTTACCTGGGGGTTCTTTTGAAGAGATAATTAATTCCGTGAAAACGAAACTTTTTGTTTTGGATAATGAGATGCTTGTTTATTCCGGTCATGGTCCCCAGACAAGTATTGGCTTTGAGAAATATGCTAATCCTTATTTCGGTTGAAAGGTTTTAAAAAATGATTAAAGTAACGGCACTTACTCCTACTCCTGATGATGTACGGGTAATTAGGGATTTATTGCGCATCTATTTTCCCCAAATTAAGTTGCTGAACAGCTGGGAAAAAGCAGAAGATAAAGCCATAACAAATGGTCAAGAGAGTTTTATGATGAGTAAGGATGGTTTGGTAGTTCCTACTGAAGAAGATGTGCCTCCCCAAGAGATTTTGTTTGTTGTCGCAAAAAACAATTTTCCTATGGAGGTTAAAGTAACCCTAAATTTAGAAGGACAGGTTTACAGTCAAGTAGAAAGAGTACCCGCTGAGACTTTTAGGGAGGAGTTCACAAATAGAGAAAGGCGCTTGTTGCGTTTAGCTTTACATAAAGTTTTAAAACATTCTTGGCTTGTTGATTCTAGTCCTTGGGGGATTCTTACCGGGGTGCGACCGCTAAAGATTGTACACCGTCTTCTAGATGAAGGCTTATCAGAAGAAAGGATAATGTTACATTTGACACGGGACTTTGCCGTTAGTGTTGCACGGGCTAGGCTTCTTTTTCAGGTAGCTACTTTGCAACGTCCTTTATTGCCGGATAAACAGGAAACTCCACGTTTAATTAGTCTTTATGTTGGGATACCTTTTTGTCCAACTCGTTGTTATTATTGTTCTTTCCCTTCTTTTTCATTGCAGCAATGGGGGCATTTGTTAGAGGATTATTTACAAGGTCTCTTACGAGAAATTAAAACATTAGGGCTAGTACTCAAGGAGAAGAGAGTAAAAGTTCAGAATGTCTATCTGGGTGGAGGTACTCCGACAATTTTGTCCGAGAGGCAATTAGAGGTTCTCTTAGAGATGCTAGAAGATAGTTTCCCATTTATTCAAGAGAGAGAATTGACTGTAGAGGGCGGTAGACCGGATACACTTACCCGTGAGAAGTTGCAAATATTAAAGGAACATCAAGTAACGCGATTAAGTATTAATCCGCAAACAATGCATGAAAAAACTTTAGTAGCTATTGGTCGTCAGCACACTGTACAGGCAATTTTAGAGGCTTATGGCTTAGCCCGGGAAATAGGTTTTCCGGTAATTAATATGGACCTGATTGTGGGATTACCGGGGGAAGATAGTTTTATTTTACGAAAAACATTGACCGAGGTATTAAAACTTAAGCCTGAAAATATTACGCTGCATGCTTTAGCGATGAAACGAGCAGCTTATTATCGTCAAGAAAAAATTAATTTACCCCTTCCTGCTGAAGGGCAAGTGATGATGGATTTGGCTCATGATTGTTTGCAAGATGCCGGTTACTTTCCTTATTATCTTTATCGGCAAAAAGATATTTTTGCGCACGGAGAAAATGTAGGTTATAGTGTATCGGGTAAGGCTTGTCTTTATAATATACAAATGATGGAAGAAAGGCAGACGATTCTTGGTTTTGGAGTAGGTTCAAGCAGTAAATTTGTCAATGTGACAGATTGGTTCTTGGAGAATATTTATAATCCTAAAGATATTATTTTTTATTTGGAAAGACTGGATGAAATTTTACAGCGAAAAGTTGACAAGTTACAGTCTTTTTTATAATCTATATGAGAACTTCGAATCTTAAAAATGTTGGGGGACATGCTACATATAAGGACAGGTGTGTTCTTAATAAAATTGAACTTCGAAAAAAGGAAGGTTGTGTTAGGATGTTGACAACAAAACCCAGAGGTACCAATGACCTTTTGCCACAAGAGCTGGAAAAGTGGCATTATGTGGAGAATATAATGCGTGAAGTGGCCACTCTTTACGGTTATCAGGAAATTCGCACACCTATCTTTGAACATACAGAACTTTTTCAAAGAGGTGTGGGGGAAACTACCGATATCGTTGAGAAGGAGATGTATACTTTTTTAGATCGAGGAAAGCGCTCTTTAACATTGCGCCCTGAGGCTACAGCCTCTACGGTGCGTGCTTTTTTAGAAAATAAACTTTATGCCGATCCTTTGCCGGTTAAACTTTATTATTTAGGTCCCATGTTTCGTTATGACCGTCCTCAAGCCGGACGTTATCGTCAATTTCATCAATTTGGGGTAGAAGTTTTTGGTTCTCAGAGCCCTAGTTTAGATGCAGAGGTCATTGCGATGGCCATGGATATTTATGAGCGTTTAGGACTACATGACTTAGTTGTGGAATTAAATAGTGTCGGATGTCCTCAGTGTCGCCGGGCACACAAAAAAGTTTTACAAGATTATTTACAAGCAAAATTAGCAGACCTTTGTCCTACTTGTCAGGGACGTTTTGAGAAAAATCCTTTACGTATCTTAGATTGCAAAAATGGTCGCTGTCAGAACCTTGTTGCTGAAGCTCCTAAGCTTGAGCAGATGTTATGTGAGGAGTGTCGGCGGCATTTTCAATTGGTACAAGATTATTTACAAGAATTGCAAGTACCATATACCTTAAACTCTTGTTTAGTGCGGGGCTTAGATTATTATACGAAAACTGCTTTTGAGATTGTGGCGCAAGGCATTGGAGCGCAAAGTTCGATCGGGGGTGGAGGCAGGTATGATCGGTTAATTGAGGAATGTGGAGGACCTTCTTTGCCCGGTATTGGCTATGCGATGGGGATTGAACGTATTTTGCTTACACTGGAAGAGCAAGGTATAGAGTTTCCTTTACAAACAAAAGGGCAGATATTTATTGCGACCTTAGGCGAAAAAGCACAAAAAAAGGGTGCGAAATTGGCACAGGAATTGCGGAAAGCAGGTTTAATGGTGGAGCGCGACTATTTGGAACGTAGTTTAAAAGCACAGTTAAAAGCGGCCAATCGTTTACAAGTATCTATTACTGTCATTTTAGGTGAAGAGGAATTAGCTCAAGGTGAAGCAGTTGTACGCGACATGCAAGCAGGTGGGCAGAAAGAAATTCCTTTACAAGAACTCGTTTCATATTTGGTTAAGAAATTCAGAGGAGGAAAGCAGGATGAGTGAGTCTATACAAATCTTTATTTACTAAACCACAGT
>DUTO01000250.1 GCA_012842035.1 Clostridia bacterium
AATTATGAACACAATTTTTCTATGTATCTTTTCCTTATCTCTTAACTTTTCAATAAATAAATCGCCGTAATAATCAAAACTGACGCTAATGCAGTTTTAGGTACAGATATTTTATCACCGAGCAGATAAAGAGAAAAAAGGGTAATCATCAAATAATAAACTGCCGTTTGAATTGCAATCAAAAGAGGCAAGTTTCCATAAAGGGCATGCCCCTTATTAATCCCTGTGCCAATACAAACATTAGCCGCAAACAAAACCGGTAATACAAGCAAATAATATTTCGCTATAGATAACAACTCAACTCCGGCAAACTTAACCTGTAGAGTAACTAAAAATGCCAATAAAATCGAACCTGTACTTAATAAAAAAATAAAACGGTACATGCCTAAACCTCCCACCTGGGAACTTAAAAAAGCCCTGCAATAGTTTATAAATTCAAGCCCACTTCTAATGCCTTAATATTCAGTTCATGCAGTTTAGGTGGCAAATGTTTCTTTAATATATCCACCCAAGCTAACTCTTCTAACCCTAAAGATTTAATCACAGCACCAAGTAAAACAATATTCTGTGCCTTCGTATTACCTAATTCAGCCGCAATATGATTAGCCTTAAGCACCTTACACTGCTTAACTTTTTTCTGCAAATACTCCAACACATTAGTCGGATATTCTTCCTTTCCGGTTAAAACTGGTAAGGGATAAATCTCGTGGTCATTAACCACTAAAACCCCTTCTTCTTTAAGATAAGGCAAACATCTTACTGCCTCTGCTTTTTCAAAAGCTACCATAACATCGGCTTCAGCCAAACCAATAATCGGAGAAAATACTTTTTTCCCGAATTTTATCTGGGTCGTAACACTGCCCCCCCTTTGCGCCATACCATGAATTTCCGACATTTTCACATCATAGCCCTGTTCTACCAAACCTTCACTTAAAATCTTGGACGCCAGGATCGTACCCTGGCCACCCACTCCCACTAATAATAATGCTTTAGTCATTTTCTTCACCAACCTTTTTAATTGCCTTAAATTTACAAACCTGCTGACAAAGACCACAGCCATTGCACATCTCCGGGTCGATGAAAACCCGCTCTCCTTTCAAAGCAAGAGCAGGACAACCAATACGTAAACAAGCTTTACACTTTTTACACTTTTCTTCATCAATGGAACAAGAAAAACCACTTCTGGCCCGCCGTACCTCTCTAATTAAAGCACAAGGACGTTTCGTAATAATCACAAAAGGCTCCTCGGCAAGATAAGCTTCCTGAACTGCTACTTCTGTTTCCGCTAAATGATAAGGGTCAACTACCCTGATATTTTCCTCTTTTACTCCTACAGCCCGCACAATTCTCTCAATATCTATAATGGGAGCATCTTCCCCCTGTAGAGTTTTTCCTGTGCCCGGATTTTCCTGATGTCCGGTCATCGCTGTAATACGATTATCCATAATAATAATTTTAAGCTTACTCTGATTATAAACAGCATTAATCAACCCAGTAATCCCGGAATGAAAGAACGTGGAATCACCAATACAACTAAAAACCTTTTTCTCCACAGCACCTTGTTCAAATGCTTTTTCAAAACCCATCCCGGCCGAAATACTAGCCCCCATGCAAATGACCGTATCCGTAACCGACAAAGGAGGCATTAAACCTAAAGTATAACAACCAATATCACCGGAAACTACAATATCCTTTAATTTACTTAAAGCATAAAAAAGACCACGATGAGGGCAACCGGCACAAAGCACAGGCGGTCTGGATGGTATTTTTAAGTCGGTAATAATATCGCTTTTTTCCTTTGCTTCTTCCGGAAAGAAAGCTTGTCGAATTATTCCCGGGTTCAATTCACCACAGATAGGAATTAATTCTTTACCTTGACACTCTATGCCTAAAGATTTTACGTATGTTTCTAAATAAGGATCATTTTCTTCTATTACAAATACTTGCTCTACAGCTTGCGCAAACTCCTTAATCACCTTTTCCGGCAAAGGATAAGTTAAACCTAATTTTAAATAAGAAGCCTTAGCACCAAAAACCTCCCGGGCATACTGATAAGAAATACCACTGGTGATAATACCTCTTTTTTTCTCGCCCCACTCGATTTTGTTTAAAGGGGAATGATCACTATATTCCCGTAAACGATTTAGTTTTTCCTCTACCAGCACATGTCTTACTTTAGCATGAGCAGGAGTCATCGCATATTTCCGGACATCTTTACAATATTCTTTAACCCCTACTTCTTCTCTTTCCCCAAGCTCGACCAGACTTTTACTGTGACAAATTCTTGTCGTTACCCGTAATAAAACCGGAGTATCAAACTCCTCACTTAAAGCAAAAGCCATTTTCGTATAGTCCTTACATTCCTGACTATCTGCAGGCTCCAACAACAAAACCTTGGCATGGGGAGCATAATACCTGTTATCCTGTTCATTTTGGGAACTATGCATTCCCGGGTCATCAGCCGTAACAATAACCAAGCCCCCATTGACCCCTTCATAAGCCATCGTAAACAAAGGGTCAGCGGCGACATTCAACCCTACATGTTTCATTGCCGTCAGAGCCCTTGCCCCGGCTATAGAAGCACCACTAGCTACCTCTACCGCCACCTTTTCATTAGGTGACCATTCCGCATAAATCTCTTTATAAGTAGCGATATTCTCCAAAATCTCCGTACTGGGCGTACCGGGATAAGCCGCTGCTACCGTACATCCGGCCTCATAAGCTCCTCTAGCGATAGCTTCATTACCTGTTAAAAGTAGCTTCATTTAAATCTCCTCCTCATCAAAGACACAATCTTATTGTACCATTAATTCCCCCTCGCTTCGAAGTAATAATTTAACAAACAGCTAAAAAAGAAGCAACCTCCGGATTTTTCCGAAGGTTGCATAATAACTGCCTCATTTTTCTTTTAAAAAGCATCTAGTCAGCTAAAGACCTGTCCAGACGAGCCCTTACTTCTTCCAAAAATTCAATCGTATTTACTGCTCCTTGTACGGGAGGCTCCGTTATCTCCGCCAAATCCTTGGTCAGATACCCGTCCTCCACCGTTTGCCGGGCCGCCTTTTCCAAACAAGCGGCAAAATCAACTAACTCAAGCAAACCATCCAGTTCACCACGTTTACGCAAAGCTCCACTCCAGGCAAAAATGGTAGCCATCGCATTTGTGGAAGTTTCTTCACCTTTTAAATGCCGGTAATAATGGCGCTGCACCGTGCCATGAGCTGCTTCATATAAATATTCTCCTTGGGGAGAAACCAAAACCGAAGTCATCATCGCTAAACTGCCAAAAGCAGAAGCTACTAAATCCGAAATAACATCACCATCATAGTTTTTACAGGCTAAGACCATTCCCCCTGTAGAACGCATTAGCCGGGCTACGGCATCATCAATCAGAGTATAAAAATACTCAATCCCTTGCACAGCAAATTTTTCTGCATACTCAGCGGCGAATATTTCGGCAAAAATATCTTTAAATCTATGGTCATATTTTTTAGAAATAGTATCTTTTGCCGCAAACCACAAGTTCTGTTTCTGTTCTAAAGCATAATTAAAACAAGTTCGCACAAAATCGGCAATAGATTGATCTAAATTGTGCATCCCCAAAAGAACACCTGGTCCGGCAAAGTTATGAATGACTTCTTTTTGGATATCACCATTTTCTGCTGTAAAAATGAGTTCCGCTTTCCCCGCACCTGCAATCCGCATTTCTACATCTTTATAAAGGTCACCATACGCATGACGAGCAATCGTAATCGGTTTTATCCAAGTTTTAACTAAAGGCTTAATGTTCCGCACTAAAATGGGTTTACGAAATACCGTACCATCAAGAATAGCTCTAATCGTGCCATTAGGGCTTTTGTACATTTCCCGTAAATTATATTCCTCCACACGGGCCGCATTGGGCGTAATGGTCGCACATTTCACCCCGACCTGATGTTTTTTGATCGCAGCGGCAGCGTCATACGTTACTTGATCCGCTGTTTTCTCTCTATTTTTTAAGCCTAAGTCATAATACTCCGTCTTTAAATCAAGATAAGACTCTAAAAGCATCTCTTTAATCATCTGCCAGAGTACACGCGTCATTTCATCCCCATCTAATTCGACAAGGGGATTTTTCATTTTAATCCGCACAGCCATTTAACTCTTCTCCTCACTTTAGCCTGTTTGTTTTCTATTTAGCTCACACCCTGTGCTTCTGCCTTCTTCCTGGTATAAGGCAATAAGCCTCCGGCTAACAAAATTTCTTTCTGCCGTACCGAAACTGATAACTTAACCGAAAAAGAATAACCACCCGTTTTATTCTGGACCATAATCGTCTCTCCGGCTAAAATCTGCTGCGGTAAGTTATCCAGCACCAACTGATCATCCTTATTTAAACAGAGATAATCTTCTTTCTCCACAAAGGTTAAAGGCAAAATCCCTGAATTAAGCAAATTAGCCTTATGAATCCGAGCAAAAGACAAAGCCAACACCCCTTTAATGCCTAAATATAAAGGCACTAGAGCCGCATGTTCCCTACTCGAACCTTGGCCATAATTTTCACCGGCCACCAAGAATCCTCCCCCTTTTGCTTGCGCCCGAGCAGGGAATTCCTCATCAACCGGAGTAAGACAATGTTCAGCCAGAGCCGGGATATTAGAACGCAAGGGTAAAAGATCAGCCGGTGAAGGCATAATATGGTCAGTTGTAATATTATCTTCCATGACCAAAAGCACAGTTCCTTCTAAAGAAGCAGGGAGTTCCTGATTCACCGGAAAAGCTTTAATATTAGGTCCCTTAATCAGTTCAACCTTAGTTCCATCAGCTAAAGGAGGCACAATTAAATTATCATTAACCGGAAATTTTTCCGGAAAAGATACGGTTACCGGCTCTAAAAGACGTGGATCCGTTATTTCTCCATATAAAGCCGAAACAGCCGCTACTTCAGGGCTGCACAAATAAACATGAGCACTGGAGGTACCACTGCGTCCATAAAAATTTCGATTAAAAGTACGTAAAGATACCGCTCCTGTCGCCGGAGCTTGCCCCATCCCGATACAAGGGCCGCAAGCACACTCTAAAATTCTGGCCCCGGCATTAATTAAATCAGCTAATGCCCCTTGTGTAGCCAACATACTTAAAACTTGTCTGGAACCGGGGGAAATAACCAAACTTACATGGGGGGGAATTGTTTTCCCACACAAAATCTTCGCTACCTTTAGCAAGTCCACATAGGATGAATTAGTGCAACTGCCGATACATACTTGGTTCACCTTAGTAGAAGCAAGGTCACGAACCTTTACTACCTTATCCGGACTATGGGGACAAGCCACTAAAGGCTCCAAGCCGGAAAGGTCAATTTCGATGACCTCATCATAATTTGCTCCTTCATCGGCAATTAATTCCTGCCAGTCTGCTTCTCGTCCCTGTGCTTTTAAAAACTGCAAAGTTACCTCATCACTGGGGAAAATCGAAGTTGTTGCCCCCAGTTCTGCCCCCATATTAGCAATCGTTGCCCTTTCCGGCACGGTAAGCTGTTCTAAACCCTCCCCGGAATATTCAAAGATTTTCCCTACTCCCCCCTTAACCGAAAGTCTGTCTAAAAGAGTAAGAATAATATCTTTAGCACTAACCCAGGGAGGTAACTCCCCTTTTAAGTGCACCTTCACTATTTCGGGCATATTTAAATAATAAGCGCCACCGCCCATAGCCACAGCGACATCCATGCCTCCGGCACCGATAGCCAACATCCCCATTCCTCCTGCCGTAGGGGTGTGACTATCCGAACCAAGCAAAGTCTGACCGGGCACTGTAAAACGTTCTAAATGAACCTGATGACAAATGCCATTTCCCGCTCGCGAAAAATAAACACCATATTTTGCTGCTGCTGATTGAATAAAGCGATGGTCATCGGCATTTCGATAACCTGTCTGTAGCGTATTATGGTCAATATAGGCTACGGATCTTTTCGTTTTTACCCGGGGGAAACCGAGAGCTTCAAACTCCAAATAAACCATCGTCCCGGTCGTATCCTGTGTCAGCGTCTGGTCAATGTATAACGCTATTTCCTCACCCGGCACTAACTGCCCTGCTCCTAAATGCGCTTTGATAATTTTCCGGGTTACATTTTCAGCCACAAATACTCTCCTCCTCTTCAACTTTGCTAATAAACGCCTTTCTACCTTTTTCCTTACTTAGCTGTTACTTGAAGAAGTTTCTGCACACAACTCTTGATAAAGCTGCGCTAATTCTTTAGCAAATAAAGGCCTCTTTAATTCCACCGCTGATTTTCTCACTTTTTCTAAAAGCAATTTGCTCATTTCCTTAGACAGTTCTATATTAAACTCTTGAAACTTCTTCTGCAAAGTTGCTGTCCCGGAATGTTTTCCCACAATAATTTGCCTCACTAAACCAATCTCTTCCGGGTCAAAAGCTTCATAAGTGAGCGGATTTTTGTAAGCCCCATCAGCATGAATTCCCGACTCATGCGTAAACATGTTTTCCCCCACAATTGGTTTGGAAAGAGGCAAAGGTCTACCCGAAGCATCAGCGACATAATGGGAAAGCTCTAAGAAGCCTTTAGTATTCAAAGGCATGCCACACTTCATAAGATGCTTCAAAGTCATTGCCACTTCTTCCAAAGCAGCATTTCCGGCTCTTTCCCCTAAACCATTAACTGTAACTCCGGCATAATTAGCCCCGGCCTTGATACCGGCAATAGTATTGGCTGTAGCTAAACCAAAGTCATTATGCATATGCATTTCTAAATCAATATTAACCTCATCAAGCAAACGCTTAATCTTTTCATAAACAGTAAAAGGGTCAAGTATTCCTACTGTATCACAATAACGCAACCGGTCTGCTCCCGCTTCTTTAGCTGTTCTGGCAAATTGTACCAAAAACTCCTCATCAGCACGTGAGGCATCTTCCGCATTAGCCGAAACATAAAGATTATGCTTCTTCGCAAAATCAACGGCACGAGCAACCTTTTCTAACACCTGTTCCCGACTAGACCTTAATTTATATTCGATATGAATATCGGAAACAGAAATAGAGACAGCAACGGCATCAACACCACAATCAAGCGAATGTTTAATATCGTCAACAACAGCCCGATTCCAGGCCATAATACTGGAATTAAGCCCTAAATCGACAATCGCTTTTAAAGTTTCTTTTTCATCCCCACCCATGACCGGAATCCCGGCCTCAATTTGGTCTACCCCAAGTTCAGAAAGCATTTTCGCAATCGTTATTTTTTCTCGATTAGCAAAAACAACACCTGCCGTCTGTTCACCATCACGCAAAGTAGTATCTACAATATAAATCTTTCTTCCTTTATATTCAGTAGCCACCATAACTAAAACCTCCTTAAAACACTCATTTTCTAATTAGTATTAGACAATATGTTATCTATTCTAAAAATAAAAGGCAACACTTTTTGCTCATGTATTTTTTATACTTATAGCAATACTCGACAAAAAAACACCCTTGCCTTTGCGCAAAGGTGTTTTTTAAGCAATTCCGCTCTGACTTATAAATCAAAATATAGTTCATATTCCTTTGGATGCGGGATTATTTTTACTTCACCGGCCGTTTTTCTGATGCTTCTCACCTGTTCTTTAATCAGTTTTTCAGTAAACACATCACCTTTCAGTAAAAACTCATAATCATTTGCCAACGCATCTGCCGCTTCCTCAAGTGACCTGGGCAGTGTTTTAATCTTTGCCCTTTCTGCTGCACTCAATTCAAAAACATTCACATCATAAGGACCAAAACCTTCCTCCACCGGTTCTATTTCTTGCTGAATACCATCTAAAGCAGCCATCAACAAAGCAGAATAAGCTAAATAAGGATTACAAGTAGCATCAGAAGGTCTAAACTCAAACCGCTTTTCTTGTGGGCTGTTAACATAACCAGGGATTCTAATTACCGCACTCCTATTCGCCGTAGCATAGCAAATACTTACCGGAGCCTCATATCCGGGAACAAGTCGCTTATAAGAATTTGTACTGGGATTAGTAAACGCTAATAAAGCAGGAGCATGTTTCAAAATCCCGCCAATCGCATAAAGAGCAGTTTGACTCAACCCGGAATAACCTGTTTCATCATAAAAAACAGGTTCCCCATTTTTGAAAAACTGTAAATGAATGTGCATTCCACTGCCTGCTTCTTGATAAAAAGGTTTAGGCATAAAAGTAACGGTTTTTTGATGAGCCAAAGCCATATTTTTCACGACATATTTTAATAACATCGTACGATCTGCCATCTCTAACAAATTACCAAAACAAACCTCAATTTCCATCTGACCTGAAGAGCCAACCTCAGCATGATGATATTTAACCGGCACCCCCATCTCTTCAAGTTGTAAGACCATCTTTTTGCGCAACTCAAAATTAATGTCATTAGGTAGATCAGCATGATATCCTTTTTGATCACGAACCTTATAACCTAAATTTTGATAGTCACAATCATTCGTATGCCATTCAGCCTGCACAGCATCTAAAACAACACTAATCTCATTACGTTGAACCGTGTAAGCAATATGATCCAGCAAATAAAATTCAAATTCCGGCCCGAATAAAACTTTGTCCGCAATACCCGTGCTTTTTAAATAAGCTTCTGTCTTTTCAGCAATATATCTGGGGTCGCCCTCAAACCTTTCTATAGCATCACCTAAACTATAAATGTTACCGATAATGCTTAAAGTAGGTATTTCGGAAAAAGGGTCTTCAAAAGCAAAATTAAAGTCAGGTTTAAAAACCATATCTGATTTTTCTAAAGGTAAAAAGCCATAACTGGATCCATCAAAACCAATCCCATTTTCCATTATTTTTTCATCTAATCTTTCTACAGGCATCGTAAGATGGAACCACCTACCTTCTAAATTAAGCAGTTTAAAATCAATAGCTTTAATTCCTTTTCTTAAACAGAATTTTCTACATTCTGAAACATTCGTAAAGATTAAAACCACCCCTTTTCACTATTTTCATTTTGCTACTAACTAATTGATTCACACTCCAACGTTATTCTGTAGCATAATTATCAAAATAGCCTTGAATCAAAACTACTGGAGTCCCTTTATCACCACTTCCGCTTACTAAATCACAGAGACTTCCCAAAAGGTCAGTCAACTGTCGCGGTGTAGTTCCTTGAGAGGCTGCCGCCCCCACAAGATTAGCCCTTTTTTGTCGAATGTATTCCTTCATCGCAGTTTGACAGGCCTCACCACTTAAATTTTGCAACTGATTATCAGCTAAATATTTCAATTTGATCTCATTAGGAAGACCGCGCAACCCTTTTGTATAAGCCGGGGCTACAACCGGATCCGCTAACTCCCAGATTCCGCCCACTGGGTCTTTAAATGCCCCATCACCATAAATTAAAACTTCCACTTGTTTCCCTGTTACCTCTTTCAGACCTGCTTGTACTGCTTGCACAAACTTTTCCCCATCACGAGGGAAAAGCTTAATTTTAGACTCTGTCGCTTTATTCGAGCCTAACAAACCATATTCACGATTATAGCCACTCCCATTAAGAGCTGAAGTACAAATATCATCAAGCCCTAAAACAATTTGTGCCCCGGCCTGTTGTAAAATCTGCTTATTTCTAAATCTATTGTGTACATCAGCCACTAATACATTTTTCGTATATTGTAAGATGACCTTGGGGTCATTAGCTAAAACAATTTCTATTTCCGCCCCTTCCCCTTTCACAAGGTCGCAATACATCTGCACATAATCTATACCCGTAAAAGGATGTTTAACTTCCTCGCCAAACAATTTTCTATATTTAGCTTCACTAAGGATGTCGGTATATGGATTAAGACCAAGTTTATACATTTTTTCTACACTCATTAAATGATTGCCTACTTCATCGGCAGGATAACCTAACTGTAAATAAATCTTTTTAGCGGAACGAGCGATACTCTTTAAAATCGGCGAAAAACGATTACGGCTAAGTATAGGAAAAACAATGCCAAACTCTGGCTTACCCTTAATTTTCTCGTACACATCCTGTGCTACATCATCTAGAGTTACATAATTACCCTGTGCTCTAGCCACCGCCGATTCGGTTATTCCCAGCACATCTTGGTCACAAATAGGGTAATCTTCCGTTTCTGATGAGAATTTTACAGCTTGAATTACCATCTTCACTAAGTCATCACCGGCCTTAATGATTGGTAACCTGATCCCACGAGCCACTGTTCCGACAGTTCTAACCATCAACTACACACTCCTTGACCTGATTTCATCCGACTTCCTGCCAATAATTCCCTTTTGATTTTTTACCAAGAGGTTTCTTCCAAATAGATTCTAACAGACTTTTGCCTCCGAGGCTATAGAAAATTAATTTTAACCCATAATTTCTTGTGTCGTTTTAAAATGCAGCTTCGCTATCTTACCCATTTCCTCTTGACCATACTTAACTACAAGTTGCCTACCTATATCTTTCACCCGCTCGTTACAACCCTTAGGAATAGTCAACCCATATTTTTCTGATAATTCTTCCAGCTTTGTTAAAAAAACATCACGTGCTAATATCGAAGCCGCGGCAACAGCAAGGTCCTGTTCCGCACGAGGAATTTGTATTAATTTAATTTGACGACCTTGCTTCATTAAAGCCTGTTCAATAAATTTCTCCTGCCCAAATTTATCTATAATTGCATATTCACAATTTACTTTCTGCAAAAGATTTTCAATCACCCGAGCATGTCCCCAGGCTAAAAGTTTATTTAAATTAGCAATTTTAGTATATAATTCATTATATTTTTCCGGATTAATAAAAACAAGATTATATCTATGATTAAAATATAAGCGTAACTTTGCAGCCAACCTTTTTATCTTCGCATCACTAATTTTTTTACTATCGGTCACTCCCATTTCCTGCAATTTAGCAACATCACCGGGCTCTACAAATACTCCGGCGATAACCAAAGGGCCAAAACAATCTCCCTTCCCCGCTTCATCTGTACCGATATGTTCATGCGGTATCAGCATTGCTTGAGTCAAAGGCTTGTCTAATGCTTGTTTAGTTCCCTTTGGACAAACAATCTCTCCCAATTTCTCTGCTAACACTTGCTCTACCTCTTTTATTCCTTTCTCCAGCACTATTTTCGAGGAATAATTTTTCTTATTAAAATAAATAACTACAGAAAAAGGGTTCTCTTGATATTTACCCTTTATTTTCTGACCATAACCATTATTGATTACCTGCTCCTCTAACCATTCTATCTCCATCAATGGAAACAACCCTTTAAATTTCTCTATCGCTTGTTCTCGTGGTTGCACGAACTGATAAGTTTTACTCATAATACTCCTCCATAACTTCTCTTTTTATATTATAGCTTATTTTGCCCTAATTTAAAAAGACGCTTAATTAATATTAAGAGATTACTATTTGACTGATATTAAATTGGCACTACATGCCGAATTTTCGTGAAAAATGGGTAATTTAAGATTATTCAGAAGGAATTGGTCAGATGATGGAGAATATAACTATAAACAATTAGGACTGGGGAGAAAATAATGTTTATTAACTTACAAAATGATATTGGCATGGTTAAACAAGTTAAAGTAGGATTCTCATGGACTGCTCTTTTCTTTGGAGTTTTTGTACCTATTTTACGAGGAGATTGGAAATGGGCGTTAATTATGGTTTTTTTGGCTATTATCACATTTGGAATTTCATGGATTGTATTCCCTTTTGTCTACAACAAGATATACATCAACAACTTATTAGAAAAAGGCTATTTGCCTGCTGATGATAATTCACGTTCTATTTTAGTAACAAAAGGATTTATCAGTGCTCAGTAGAAGACCACCTCAACCCTTGCTTGCCTTAGCAAGAGGTAGGTGGTGGATGAATACTGCCTCTTAACTCTAAACCCGTGTTTGTGGTGAAATGTGGGGAAGGTTCACCTGCTTGTTATCTTGCATTTTTCTTTTCTTCATATTCGTCTAAAAATTATTTTAGTTGATCTAACCTATTTAAATAATCTTTTGCTTTGCTATGTTTATAGTATCTTCGCACATATTTTACGTCACCAAAAATTGTAGTTAAAGTTTGGGGATCATTTGCACGTTCTGCAGACCAATTTCTTTTCGTATAGCAGAATCTTTAATCATTACATCAGTCATTTCTAAAACTTGTTTTACTAGAATTACACCTATTTCATCAAGCATTGCCTTTGTATCCGTAATATATTATGAGATTTCCTTCGTATCGACAAATAAGCTTTTCCAAATTTTTGTTGTTATCCTTGATAATTTTTCTCCTCACTTCCTGTATAATGGTATTCATAAGAATAGCTCCTTTCCAATGTTGTTTTGGATGTTACACCTTCATCATAACATAAGGGGCTATTCTTTTTTTTGTTTTTTTCCTACAATAATTTTACGCTAACTGTTAAAATCATCTCGTTGATTTTTCTTTGTTTCTTTGTTATAATGATTTCAAAGATACAAATATATGGGCATTTCATTGTTCATTTTGCATATACTATAAAGGAGGTTAGAACTATGTCTACTAATATTATGGCTCGTAAAATAATCAGCGTTTCAAAGAAGCGTCAAATTACAATACCTTTACAATTCTATCAACATCTTGAACTTGGAAGCGAAGTTGAATGCTCACTTGAAGATGGTAAAATTGTTATTCAACCTCTTCATAGAGAACCTAGTGAGTTTTCCGTTGAAATACTAAAAGACCTAGTTTCTCAAGGATATTCAGGTGATGAACTAGTAAAGCAGTTTGAAACACAAAGCAAAAATATTAAAAAAGCTGTTACCAATATGCTTGAAGAAGCAGATACCATTGCAGCTGGTGAAAAGAAAGCAGCAAACTTCGATGACATCTTTGGTTCAGAGGACTGATTATGTACGAAATATTATTCAGTCCTGCTGCTGAACGTTTTTTTAAAAAGCTAAAAGAAAAACCTTTAAAAAAAGCAT
>DUTO01000026.1 GCA_012842035.1 Clostridia bacterium
AGAAGTAATAATTTCTACTATATCACCATTTTTTAAAACATAATCTAAAGGAACCATTTTACCGTTAACCCGACAGCCAACACAACTATGTCCAACATCAGAATGAATACGGTAGGCAAAGTCAAGCGGAATGGAACCTGCTGGAAGTTCCTTCACATCTCCTTTAGGCGTAAACACAAAGACGACATCAGAAAAAATATCAATTTTTAAAAGCTCCATGAATTCTTTTGTATCTTTAACTTCTTTTTGCCATTCTAAAATTTTTCTTAACCAAGCAAGTCGCTTTTCCAGCTCTTTACTACCTTTTTTATAACCCTCCTTATATTTCCAGTGAGCAGCAATACCAAACTCAGCGGTACGATGCATTTCTTGGGTACGAATCTGAATTTCAAAAGGCTCCCCCAAAAACCCCATCACCGTAGTGTGTAAAGACTGATACATATTCGGCTTCGGCATGGCAATATAATCTTTAAACCGACGCGGAATAGGTGTCCATAGAGTATGAATTATGCCTAAAACTGCATAGCAATCTCTAACCGTATGGACAATCACCCTGACAGCAATAAGGTCATAAATTTCGTTTAAATCTTTTTCCTTCTCGATCATTTTTTGATAAATACTATAAAAATGCTTTGGTCTGCCCTGAATATCTGCCTGAAGACCTGCCTCTTCTAATTTATCTTTTAAAATATCAATAACATGTTCAATATACGCCTCCCGCTCCTGTCTTTTCATCGCTATTTTTTCTACTAAACAATTATACTCTTGGGGTTTTAAATATCGAAACGCTAAATCTTCTAATTCCCATTTAATTGTAAAAATTCCTAAACGGTGCGCCAATGGCGCAAAAATCTCTAAAGTCTCTTCCGCTATTTCTTTCTGTTTAGGCTGAGACTGATGATTTAAAGTGCGCATATTATGAAGTCGATCCGCTAATTTAATCATAATTACTCTAATATCTTTAGCCATCGCTAAAAACATTTTCCGCAAATTTTCTACTTGCTGTTCTTCTTTCGAACGAAACTGCAATTTACTTAATTTCGTTACTCCATCCACCAAAAGGGCAATTTCTGCTCCAAATTCCTCTTCAATTTCGGCTAAAACCACAGAAGTATCCTCCACTACATCATGAAGCAAAGCCGCCCCTATCGTCGGTATATCTAATTCTAAGCTCACTAAAATTTGGGCAACAGCCACAGGATGAATAATAAAAGGTTCTCCCGAAATTCTGTTTTGCCCCCCATGTGCTTTTAAGGCAAATGTATACGCCTTTGTTACTAATTCTACTTCCTTAAAATTGTAACGTTCTCTTACCTGCTCTTTTAATTCATTAAATAAATCATGAGAAGACATCCTTGCACCACCCATCTAACGATAACTACATCGACATAATTTCATGAGGAACAATAGGTCTATTAATCGCCAGTAAAATTTCTTCTTTTTCTTTCTTTAATGCAAAATCAGCAAAAGACTGAAATTCATCCCATTCATCTCGTCCTTCTACATAACAAAGCGAATCAGCTAAATCTAATTTTTCAGGTGGTGAAGGAAGCAGATAAAGATAGTTTCGACTGCCTTCACCTTCCAAACGCAAAAGCTCTAAATCTTCCAAAACAGCCAAACAGGCAGAAACTGTTTGTACACCAATATTTCTCATCCCTAATTTCTGCATTTCTTTCTGCAGTTCCCGCTTAGTATACATAAAAGGATTATTTCTTTTAGCTTTTTTCCGCAACTGAAGATAAAACTTGGCTAAAACTGCTCGTGTCGGTGCCGAACCTTGTAAAATCAATTCATTTAATTGGCGATCCTGCTGATTAAAAAGAAGATGAATCTTTGCTGCCTGATGATTACGCCCCGCTCTACCTGACAACTGATTAAATTCAGTTAAAGAAAAACATAAATGGTACAAAACTATATGTTGAATATCCGGAATATCAATCCCTTCCCCAAAAGCACTTGTGGTTACCATCACCCGCAAGTTGCCTTTACGAAACGCTTCTTCTAAAAATAAGCGCTGTTGACTATTTAAACCACCATGATAAAAACCTATTTCTTCACGAGAGGCAGGATAATAAAAACGCAGGTCATTAGCTAGCTGATAAGCTTGTTTACGACTATTAACATAGATCACAATACGTTCTCCCGTATCTAGTAGTTTTAACAAATATTTTAATTTATCTTTCTCTGCTCGTTTATCTACTATCTGTAAATTATGACGTACATAATTTTCTACAACTACCTGAGAACAACAAAGTATATTCTTAATTAACTGCGCTGTATCCTGATCCGCAGTTGCCGTTACGGCAAAAGCAAGAGGTTTTCCCAATTGTCGCCAACTTTGACCTAAAAGGTAATACCCTTGTCGTTTGCTTCTCGCTAAATGATGCGCCTCATCAACAACAAACAAACCAATTTTTGCAGCAATTTGTTTAAATTTATCTAAATGAAAAACTAAAAACTCCGGTGTGGTTAAAATTATCTCTACTTGTCCTTGGCTCAAATCTTGAAAAAACTGTTTTCTTTTGGCCATACCCATCGAGCCATTGGCTACCGACACCTGTACACCTAATAAAGACATTTTTTCTCGCATCCGCTGATACTGGTCATTAACTAAAGACCGCAAAGGATAAATAATAAGCGTCACTTTGTTTTGTAATAAAGCTAAATAAGCAGCCATAGACTGAAAAACAGCAGATTTTCCTCGTCCTGTCCCTAAAATAAGCAACGTATTTTGACCTTCTTTAAGAAGTCGTAAAGTCTCTTTTTGTTTTTCATAATATTCAGCTTCCCCTAAAATAGCTTTTCGTATTTTTTCCTCTATTTGAGCTGGATTATAAAGAACAAAAGGGTCATCAGGTTCTGAATAATTTTTAAGGTCTTGAATCTGCATTTGTACTTGAGTTACCCCTTGATAAGTATTTAATTGTGGTCTAAAAACTAAATCACACCTATCCCCTGCCGTAATTTCTCCTTCTCGCTGGCCTAATTGAAAACCGATGCCCTCAATCTGCCTATTTTTATCGCCCACCCTCAACTTAAGATGGTTGCCTCCTTTGCCTACCCTCCATACGTTGTTCAAACAGCTGTTACGAACCACCAAAAGAGGAGAGGGATTCCCACAACCATAAGGTGCTAACAGATTTAATTCTTCAATCAATTGTTCATTAATCTCCGCTAAAGTTACTTCGGCATCTAAAGACAAAACAGGTGTAAGACTTTTTTCATCTAAAACACGGTTCGCATATTCCTGTAATTGTTGTTTTACTAAGGAGATTTTTTCTTCAGACAAAGCTAAGCCGGCGGCCATTTCATGTCCACCAAATGTAAGCAAATCAGCTTTTACTTGTTCTAAAGCTTGATATAGATTAAACCCGGAAATACTCCTGCCCGAACCTTTCCCTTTACCATCTTCTATATTTAATAGAATCGTGGGCCGATAATATTTTTCTACCAAACGGGAAGCAACAATTCCTATAACTCCGGGATGCCAATGGGGAGAAGCTAAAAAAATTAATTTAGCTTCTCCAACTTCTCCCTCTTCTGCTAACATGGCTAAAGCTTCCCTATATATTTTTTCCTCTAATTCTTGACGCAATCTATTTTCCTGCTCTAGTTCTTGGCAAATACGCTCCGTCTCTTGTAAATCTGTACTTAATAACAACTGGACAGCTATATCTGCCTTCCCTAAACGCCCACAGGCATTTAAACGAGGTGCCAAAACAAACCCTACCCGTCCTGCAGAAATTTGTTCCGACTTAAGCCCCACTGTTTTAATTAAAGATTGTAGCCCCAGACGACAATTACCTTGATTAATCCGCTCCAGTCCCGCTTTAACTAAAGCTCTGTTTTCACCACGTAGAGGAACAATATCGGCAATTGTGCCTAAAGCTACTAAATCTAAATATTCCTCACAAATGTTTTCGGCCGAAAACAAAGAAGCTACGGCTTGTCCTACTTTAAAAGCTACACCCACTCCGGCTAATTCAAACCAAGGCTCACTTTTATCAGCCCTCTTAGGATTAATTACAGCTAAAGCAGCAGGGGTTTGCTCAGGTATTTGATGATGATCCGTAATTACTAAGTCCATCCCTAAGTCCTTGGCTTGTGTAGCTTCTTTTAAAGAAGAAATGCCACAATCCACACTAACAATTAAATCTATTCCTGCCTCTTTCGCTCTGACAAGGGCCTGACTATTTAGCCCATATCCTTCTTCTTTTCTATCCGGAAGATAATAATTTACGCTGCCCCCTAAACGGCGTAATAAATCAACAAGTAAAACTGTCCCTGTAATCCCATCGACGTCATAGTCCCCATAAACTAAAATGTTTTCACCCTTTTTTATAGCCTTATAGATTCTTTCTGCCCCTTCAGACATAGAGGGAAGAGCAAACGGACTAGCTAAGTCCGTTAAGGATACATCCAAAAAACTCCGCACCATCTCCACCGTTGTCAAGCCCCTATTGACCAAAATAGTAGCCAAAGTTTTAGAGATGCCTAATGATTCTATCAATGACTCAATCGTGCGCTCTTCGCCTCTTTTCAATTGCCAAATGCTTTTGCAAACCATTATTTCCTCTCCTCACCAACTATTCACTTCATAATTATATCATAAATCTAACAAAAACCCCTTTAACAAAGTAACTACTTTGCTAAAGGGGAGCAAACTAAATTTTATAAATTGAGTTAAATTTTTACCGGTTTTTTCTTTCCCTTAACCGTAGGCACAAAGTCATACCATAACGAAGTAGCAATAAAAACAGAAGAATAGACACCTGAAATGACCCCAACCAACATCGCCATGGAAAAATAACGAGTCGTCTCACCACCTAATACTAAAAGAGCAATCAACACAAACGCTACAGCTAAAGAGGTATTAAAAGTACGTACTAAGTTTTGTTTAATACTTATATTCACCAAAGTAGCCAATTCTTCTTTACGCATCAGTTTCAAATTTTCCCGGATGCGGTCAAAGATAACAATCGTATCATTAATCGAATAACCAATCACAGTTAAAATAGCGGCAATAAATGTTAAATCAACCTCAAACTGAAACAGTGAGAAAAAGCCAAGCGTAACAATGGCATCATGTAGTAAGGCCAAAATTGCCGCAATCCCGAACCTTAACTCAAAGCGAATGGTAATATAAATAATCTGCAAGATACCGGCAATAACTAAAGCTAGAATACCTACACGCCTTAATTCTTTGCCAATAACGGGACCCACATTTTCACTCCGCAATAAGTCAAACTTGCCAATTTTATTTTCAAATGCTTCTAAAACTTCATTTTTCTTTTCTTGACCTAATTCCGGAGTTTTTAAAATATAACTATCCTCAGATTTTTGTAAAAAACTCTTTTCTAAACCAAACTCCTCTAGTGGTTTGAAAAAACAGACGTTACCGGTACAGAAATTCGTATAGCACTAGAGGAGTTTGGTTTAGAAAAGAGTTTTTTAC
>DUTO01000251.1 GCA_012842035.1 Clostridia bacterium
ATATTGGCATCTTAGCTCATGGAGGTATAGACCTGCAATACAAGCCCCTCCTTTGAAAGATATAATAAAATTTAAATGGTACCTTAAATATATTAATCATTAATTTAAAAAAACCTTCTTTTTCGCTCTACTAAAAAATAGTAAGGATAATTTTTCTCTTGGCAACATAATTATTTCTAAACATCACCATCAACACAATGGGAGAAAAAAATGACTAAACAGTCTTTTTTAAAAGGTGCATTGATTCTACTTTTGGCCAGTGTTCTTGTTAAATTTCTCGGTTTCCTCTACCAAATATTAATTATTCGCCTCATTAGCCCTGAAGGTATCGGTATTTTTAATCTTGTTTTTCCTCTTTATGTTACAGCTCTTGTCCTTACCACGGCAGGACTGCCCTTAGCCGTATCCAAATTTGTAGCGGCCGAAGTAGCTGCCGAAAACTATCAGCAAGCTGAAAAAATCTTTGGCACAGCCCTTACCTTGCTTTTTATCTTTGCCACAATTATAACATTTTTCTTTATTCTTATGGCACCCAAACTAATTAATTTTTTATATACGGATCCTCGGGTCTTACCGGCCTTTCTTTTCCTTTTACCTACACTGCTTCTGGTCAGTATCGCTTCCGTAATCAAAGGTTTTTTTCAGGGACTACAAGATATGCGTCCTACAGCATTGAGCCAGCTAATTGAACAAACCGTACGCATTAGTAGTGGTCTTTTACTTATTTACCTTCTCCGACCTTATGGTCTAACTTGGACAGCAGTTGGTCTTTCTATAGCTATATTTTTAAGTGAATTAAGTGGCTTAATTTATTTAGTAACACTCTATAAAAACAAAATTTCACGCCAACTTTTTCATAAACCATCACTAGCGATTATTAAACAACTTTTCTCGTTTGGTATTCCCATTACCATAACTCGCATCATTTCCAGTACTGTAGTTGCTTTGGAATCAAGTCTCATCCCCCGTCAACTAAAAAAAGCCGGTCGGACTCTTTCCGAGGCCACATCCTTTTATGGCGAACTATCCGGAGTCGCTTTTACCATTCTCGCCATTCCTTCTACCCTTACCTTTTCTCTAGCCACAACTCTTGTTCCTGCTATTTCGGAAGCACAAAGCAAACAACAAAAACAACTTCTTAGTCGGCGCACCTCGGAAGCCATTGGCATAACCATTATTGCCGGAATGCCCTGTGGGCTTATTTTATTTTACTGGGGTCCTCTAATCACCAAACTTCTCTTTAATGTAACTCAAGCCGGTGAATTATTAAAAATACTAGCCTTAGGAAGTATTTTTCTTTATCTTCTCCAAACTACTACCGGTATCCTGCAAGGCTTAGGTTGCGTTAAAACTATTATTTTCACGACATTAATAGGAGGAATAATCAAACTTTTCGGTATCTACATTGGGGGAGGTCATCCTTTTGGGGGACCTTCCCGTATTGCTTTAAGTTATGTTGCCAGTTATTTTACTGTTTCTCTTTTAAATTTATTTATCATTAAAAGAAAAACTTCTTTAAAACTTCAACCCGGTTTTTTCTTGCGTCTTATTTTAGCCAGTATTCTACTAAGCTTTGCTTTAACTTATGGCTATGACTTCGTCTCCCAAAATGTCTTATGCTTAATTTTACTTGCCCCCAGTTTAGCTTTACTTTTTTTGCTGATCCTGTTCATGACCGGGGATAAATATAGTCATCTTATTCTCACTCATCTCTTCCAAAAAATAAGCAAAGGAAGCCTTTAAACTGTCTCACTTTAAAGGTCTTCTAAACCCCATTGTTTAATTTCCTGCATAATTTTATAATTTGTTAAATCAAATTGGATCGGCGTAATGGAAACATAATTCTTTTCCACAGCCACAACGTCAAAATCCAAGTCTCTTTCTTTAAAAGGAAGTATTTCCCCTACTGCCCAATAATAAGGATTTCCACGTGGGTCAAAACGTTTTTCAAAACGATTTTCATACTCTCTGGCTCCCAATATCGTAACTTTATAACCTACAATATCTTTTTTATTAACAGCCGGCACATTAACATTGAGTAAAGTTCCGACCGGAAGCTTAAACTTATTTTTAATCATATATTTAATTAAAGTATAAATAATATCTGCCGCTACACTATAATCCTCATAATTCCAAGCAGCTAAAGAAATCGCTAAAGAAGGTACACCTAAAATAACTCCTTCGATAGCCGCCGATACCGTACCTGAATAGAGAACATCTGTACCTAAATTAGGCCCATTGTTAATTCCGGAAATAACTAAATCACATTTCTCAGTAAACAATTCTGTTAAACCTAACTTAACACAATCAGCAGGTGTTCCCTTTACTCCCCAAGCCTGACTTACACCCTCTATGTTTATTTTATGAACACAAATCGGATCTCTAATTGTAATTCCGTGTCCAATAGCGCTTTTTTCTTCTAAAGGGGCAATCAATGCTACTTCCCCAAGTTTAGACATTTTTTGAGCTAAAGCTTGCACACCCGGAGCCCGAATGCCATCATCATTAGTTACTAATATGCGCATAGTTCTCTCCCTTTATCTAGTAAAATTCATAGATATTAATACTCAATTTTTTAGTCTCTTTGTTTTTTATTAAACCCAGCATAATTCCTTTATCTTTAAGATATTTATTTAAAAAATCAACCACTTTATACATCTCTGCACAGTCATTAAAACTTTTAGTCGCTAATAACTCTAATTTGTTTTCTTGACCTTCTTTGGACATAACACCTAACCTACCTTTCACGTATTAACGCCAACGCTTCAGCCCTTGTAACTTCACTAGAACGAAAGATGCCACGTACGGCCGAAGTAAGCGTTTTACATCCCGGTTTATTTACACCACGAATAGTCATACAGAGATGTTCAGCCTCAATAACCACAATAACCCCCAAAGGATGCAACACCCGCATAATTGAATCGGCAATTTGCGAAGTTAAACGTTCTTGAAGTTGAGGTCTTCGTGCATATATTTCTACAACTCTAGCCAATTTTGAAAGTCCTGTAAGCTTCCCTTTCCGAGGTATATAGGCTACATGAGCTTTACCGAAAAAAGGTAACAAATGATGTTCACAAAATGAATACAGGGGAATATCTTTGACCAAAACTAGTTCTTCATGTTCCTCACTAAAACAAACAAATAATTCCTCATCTGCCTCCTTGCCTATCCCTGAAAAAATTTCTTGACACATTCTCGCAACCCTTGCCGGCGTTTCCTGCAAGCCTTCTCGCTCTACATCTTCACCAATCGCTTCCAAAAACATTTTCATAGCCTCTGCAATTTTTTTCTGGTTCATAGCTTATTTGCTCCTTCTTTCCCTAAGCTTTGCATTTTGTCTGAATATGACTAAACATTAGTTTAAACCAAAAGCTTTATTATAGCAATCTACTGCAAGATTTTTTTCACCCATTTTTTCATAAATATGAGCCAAAACAGCCCATGCCCTACTACTCCATTCCGGAATCTTTTTTAATAAAATAATTATTTCCATAGCCTCACAATACTTACGCTGCTTAGTTAAACAACAAATCAAATTATAGATTAAACTAGGATTTTGTGGTGCTAAAGCCAGACCGCGATAATAATTCTTTTCAGCTGCCTCATAATTCTTTAAACTTTCATAAACCCAAGCAATATTATTTAAAAGATTAGCGTCATAAGGATTTACACGCAAAAGTTTCCGGAGTATTGTTAATGCTTTTTCTTTCTCCCCTATTTGAGCATAAGTACAAGCTAAATTTACTAAATTGTCCTGATAATGAGGCGCAACTTGTAAAGCCTTTTTGTAAAAAACAAGACTTTCCACATGCCGACCTAATAAACTATAACAATAGCCTAAAAAAGTAAAAACTTCTACCCGTTCTTGAATAATTAGTTTGCTCATGATTTCAATCGCTCTCTCATAACAACCTTTTTTTAACATGAGCATACCATAATTATATACAATTATCGGGTCTTTTGACCTTAAAGCAAACGCCTTTTTTAAAAAACTTTCCGCCAATTCCAAATGATTAAGCCTCATCTGACATAACCCCAGATTATTATAAATCTCAGCATTAGAGGAGCCTAGCTGAATTGTTTTATAATAATAGGGCAAAGCCTCTTTAAAATTCTCTTGCTTCATTAACAAATCACCTTTAGCGGCAAAAACCTGAACATAATTACCCTTATATTGTAATACTTTATCATATATTTTATCGGCAGCCTCGATATTCCCCCTGTTTTCTTCCGCTTTGCCTAACCAAAATAAGTATTGAGGATTTTGTTTATTACTCTGTAAAGCCTGCAAAAAAGCTTTGCGAGCCTCCTCCCATTTACCCTCTACGCCTAAAAAAGTACCTAATTTCCACCAAACTTTACTAGTAACCTTTTCTTTTTTAGTAAGCTCTTCTAAATAAAAAATAGCCTTTTGATAATTACCCCCTAAGCTATAGAAAAACGAACATAAAACAAAAGACAAATAATGCACCTTCTTCTTGATCATCTTAATTAATAACTTCAACATTACTAACCATCTCCTTAATAACCATATTTTCCCACTTGGCATAACTTCTCCATTGGATTTCCATTTCCTTCCTTTTCGTTTTAAATTAAAAATTTTCTCCGCTAAAAACTTATTCTAATTTAAGAGAAAAGGCATATGGTTATGTTAAGTTAAATAGCTCCAGGAGGTGATGAAGATGCCACGAGATTTTTCTAAAGCAGAAGACTGGCAAATCCCCTGTGTCTGCAAAGGACTTCTCTGCTCTATACTGATAACTATAGTTTTTAGCCTTAGCTTCGGTTTACTCTTGCAATACACCCCCCTCTCTGAAAATTACTTACCCAGTATTTCAACTTTCGTTTTTTTTATCAGTATGCTGCTTGGTTCTACAATTGCCGCTTATACTGCCGGACACAAAGGCTTACTATATAGTACCACCGTAAGCTTTACCTATTTCCTGCTAACTCTTCTCTTCTGTTTTTTCCCCGCTCCCTCTCTTCTTACTTTTTCTTTGCTGCTCAAAAAGACTCTTCTTACTATAACCTCCGGCATTTTAGGTGGGATTATTGGTATCGGCTTAATTCCCTATTAAAAAAAGGAGTGAAAAACACTCCTTTTTTATCCAGCCTTTTGCTTCGTCTTTTTTAAGAACCGAGTTAAAAACTGAGGTAAAGGTATAAAAAATAAAGCTTTAATATCTTTCACATCCGTCACCTTCTTTCTCTAAATTAAGCTTCCTTACTTTCTTCCTTTCACTTATTCTATTAATTCCAGGCAAAAAAGTGACCGATTTTTTAAAAACCAGAGATAAGTTCACCCTAATATTTAGGGATTTTAATGTTACTGACCATTAAAAAAGAAAGCAGTAAAGTCACTCCCGGATAAACATAAACAGAAAGTCGATGTACTAACAAGACAAATAAAGCCAATAAGGACCCCGCAAAAGTTATGGGAACACCTATAAAACATGTGTCGCTATTTAAAACATTAAAACGAGCCAATCTAATTGCTCCACATAAAGCAAAAATTATGGCTATACATAAACCCAAATACTTAAAGGAAGATAAAACACGAGCATAAGTTAAAAGAGCCGGAGCTACACCAAAAGAGACTAAATCCGATAAAGAATCTAGTTCTTTACCGAAATCAGATGTTACCTCAAACCTTCTCGCTAATCTTCCATCCAAACCATCTAAAATCATCGCCAATAAAATTGCCACTGCTGCCTCTTTATATTGTCCTTCCATTGTTAACCACAAGGAAATAACACCAAAAATCAGATTGGATAAAGTTACAATATTGGGCAATATTCGTTTATTCATTGTCAGCAAACCTCCCAATTATTGTTTCTCCACCCCGTACTTTTTGACCTTTTTTTACTAGTACTATTGCCTCATTGGGTAAATATAACTCAGTACAAGAACCAAATTTAATCATCCCTAATAAATCGCCTTGAGCGAGTTTTTCCCCGGTTTTCGCCCAACAAACAATACGCCGCGCAATAAATCCAGTTATTTGGACAACTAAAACAGCCCAACTAGGATTATCATCACATCTAATTCCTACATAGTTTCGCTCATTTAATTGCGAAGCATGTTCTTTAAAAGCTGGGATAAAACTTCCCGGGTGATAATAAAGATAATCAATTACTCCCGTTATAGGTACTCTATTCACATGAACATTAAAAATGTTTAAAAAAATACTCACTTTAACTGCCGATCCCCGTAAATAATTTTCTTCCTTAACTTCTTCCACAGCTAGAACAACACCATCAGCCGGAGAAACAATTTCATTACTTCGGGCCATAGTTTTTCGGGGAGGATTACGAAAAAAATACAAAATAAATAAGAACAAAATAAAGGGCACTAAAACAATTTTTCTTCCCCCTAAAAAATAGACAATGATCATCAAAATTAAAAAAATTATTAAGAGTGGCCAAACATCCGGTATAATTAACCACTTATCCCTTTTCACCCATATTTCCCCCTACCTTAACTATCTTGATTCCAATTTTTAAACCAATTATTAATTTTAACTATAATTTGCTCTGTACTACCGGCAAGATAATTCTGCTGTGGTAAAGAACGTAAAAAAACTTTTCCATAACGCTTTTTTAAAAGACGATTATCTAAAACAATAACTACACCCCAATCATCAATAGTCCTAATTAATCTACCATAACCTTGCCGAAATCTCAATACAGCTTGTGGCAAACTATAATTAAAAAAGCCGTTTTTCCCTTCTTGCTCCATAGCCTCTACCCTAGCTTCCACTAAGGGATGATGAGGTGGCCAAAAAGGCAATCTAATCATCAGCACAGCAGTGAGAGAAGAACCGGGGAGATCAATACCCTCCCAAAATGTATTCGCCCCGAAAACAATAGCCGCGGGATTGTTTTTTAATTCGGTCAACAAAACATGACGACGACCATCAATCTTATCAGCGTAAAGCTCTAAGCCTTTTTCCTGTAAAGAAGTCTTTAAAGAATAATATATATTTTGTAATTGCTGATGAGAGGTAAAAAGCACTAATGTTCTTCCGCCCGTCGCTTGCAGTATCTTATAAAGAGCTTCTTTTAAAGCTAAATTATATTCTTCTTCTGGGGTACGAGCCGGGTCCGGGAGACTATTATCAATTAAAAGCAGAGATTGTTCTTCATAAAGGAAAGGGGAAGGTATTTGTAAAGTATCAACCAGTTCACGGGGTAAACCTATACGCTGCATTAAAAAATCAAAGTCTTCGGCCACACTTAAAGTGGCCGAAGTTAAAACCGCAGTCGTTAAGTTTGAAAATAAAAATTCTCGATAAAGATTCGCAATATTTAAGGGTGTAATCTGTAATAAAAAGTCCCGGGGCTTAGTTTTTGTTTCTAACCAATAAACAGATCCCTCTTCTAAAGTATGGAAAAACCTTTCTTCTAATTCTAAAGCCGCCTTCAGCTCACCGATATAAACCCATAGGTTCTGTAAAACTTTCTCCTCTATTATATCTGCCCAATCTCCTTCTAACTGATGATAAAGTCGTGTCAAAACATGGGACAACTCCATACCCGAGGCAAAGAGATTTTCAAAAAGCACTTTTAAATTTTCCCACCACTTTTGGGCATAAACCTGTTTCTTAATTCTAATCATCTTATCAGGTAGTGTACTTATATTCTGCCAAATTAGATCACTCTTTTGCTCAATGTCCCGGCTACACTTATTAAGATCAGCAATAAGCTGCTTTACCTCTGGCAAAACTTCTGAAGGCAAGCGTAAATAATTCTTTTTTCTCAATTGATTTACTTTTTTCTGCAAGTCACGTAAAGAAAAAGTTTCTGTAAATTGCTTTGTTCCCTCATCTTCCAAATGATGGGCTTCATCAATAATTAAATGATGATACTCCGGCAAAAGAGCATCACCTATTTTTACATCGGAAAGCAAAAGAGAATGATTAACAATAATTAAATTAGCTGTTTGAGCTTTTTTCTTGGCCTTTTGATAAAAACAGTCATGAAAAAAAGGGCACTGACCTCCTAAACAATTCTCTTTACTTGAAGAAAGCTGAGCAAACATCTCTGTTTCCCAACCCCGAAGCGTGATCGTATCCTTATCCCCCGTTTTTTCTCTCACCAGCCAATATCCTAAACGAGCCATAAAAACTTTTTCTGACCAGCTTAATGCCGCTATATTTTTTTGGAGATTTTGCCATTCTTGCAAGCAAAAATAATTATTTCTGCCCTTGAGTACTGTAGCCTTAAACTTAAACGGAAGATTCTGTTGTAAAAAACGAATATCACTACGCCACAGTTGTTCTTGTAAAGCAATTGTATGAGTAGCCACGACAACTTTTTCTCGCTGCGATACGGCCCAAGCTAAGGCCGGAACAAGATAAGCTAGCGATTTACCTACCCCTGTACCTGCTTCGACAACCAGAAAACGCTTTTGACTAAAAGCTTTAGCTACGGCTTTCATCATTTTTATTTGTTCCGCGCGTTGTTCATATGCCGTAAAACCTTGCGCAATACTACCCTGTGCCGAAAACATTTTCACTAATTCTTCGGGGACCCAAGTTAAAGGTTCTGACGCAAAATCATCCTTTTCCTCTTCTTGCTCTATCTGAGGCACCCTTAAAGACTGGTTAAAATCAAATTTTTTTATCTTTTCTTGTAAAATTTTCTCAAAAAAAAGAGATAACCCTTGTTCCTCATCCTGTAAAAAATAATAAATATTTTGTATTTCCTGTAATGATAAATGATACGCCTCTTCCTGTAAATAAAAAAACAATTCTTCTACGGCCAAAGTATCAGCATAGGCTCTATGGTCGGGAGAACTAGTTAAAGAAAACCTTTTTACTAAGTAACGCAAACTATATGAAGGTAAGCTGGGAAAAATTATTTTAGTAAGTTGTAACGTATCTATCCATTGATTAGGCAGTGAACCTACTAGTGCCTCTAAAAACCCTAAATCAAAAGGAGCATTATGAGCCACAATTACTTTACCTGTGAGCAATGCTCTTAACTGAGTAGCTACTTCCTCTGAGGTGGGGGCCTTCGCCAACATGGTCTCATTTATTCCGGTTAAGAAAGTAATATGAGGCGGTACGGCAACACCTGGGTTAACTAATGTTTCCCAAACTTCTCGTTCCCCCTTATGCTGACTAGTTATAGTCGCAACCTCCAAAATATGATCCACCTGATCATCCAACCCTGTTGTTTCCAAATCAAGAAAAAGCCACCTAAAACCCATATCTTCACCTACAAATACAAAAATTTTCAAACAAACGTTGTTCTACCAAACATTTAAATACCTCTCCTGCTCCTCCGTAAAACTATCAATTTCACAACCTAAGGCCTGCAATCTCAAAAAAGCCACTTTATAATCAATTTCCTCCGGAACACTAATAATCCCGGGAGAAAGCTGAGCAGAATTATTAACAAGATAAGCTAAAGATAAAGCTTGTAAAGCAAAAGATAAATCCATAATCTCGATAGGATGACCACTACCTGAAACTAAATTAACTAATCTTCCTGCCGCTAACAAAAATAATTTACGGCCATCCGGCATAATAAATTCTTCAATATTAGGCTTAATAATTTTATTAGCTGCCGATACTTTCTTTAAATCAGATTTATTTATTTCCACATCAAAATGGCCGGCATTAGCCAAAACAGCTCCATCACACATTAAATTAAAATGTTCTTGACGTAAAACATTTTTATTGCCCGTCGCTGTTACAAACACATGACCTAAAACAGCAGCCTCAAGCATAGGCATAACAGCAAAACCATCTAATAAAGCTTCATTAGCCCGGACAGGATCAACTTCCGTAACAATAACTTTTGCTCCTAAGCCCTTCGCCCTCATAGCTATGCCACGACCACACCAACCATAACCGGCTACCACCACGTTTTTACCTGCTACTAATAAATTAGTCGTGGCATTTATTCCATCCCAGACCGATTGCCCTGTTCCATAACGGTTATCAAACAAATGTTTCATTAAAGCATCATTAACAGAAATAATCGGTATTTTTAAAACCCCGGCTTTTTCCATGGCCTTGAGCCGAATAATGCCTGTCGTCGTTTCTTCACATCCCCCGCTTACCTCAGGAAGCAATTCCGCATATTCAGTATGTAATAAAGTAAGCAAATCTCCTCCATCATCAATTAGCAAATCAGGTTTTAACTCTAAAGCTTGACGATGATGTTGCTCATATTCTTCTCTGGTCGCCCCATGCCAAGCAAAAGCTTGAATTCCCTGCTCTACTAAAGCAGCAACTACATCATCTTGAGTTGACAAAGGATTAGAAGCAACAACTATTACTTCAGCTCCTCCCGCTTGTAAAACAAGTGCTAAATACCCGGTTTTTGCTTCTAAATGCAAACACATCGCTACTTTTTTCCCATTAAGCGGCTTTTCTTTTAAAAAATTATTTCTTATTTCATTTAAAACCGGCATATAATTACGCACCCAGCTAATTTTGGCTTCTCCTTTCGGTGCTAAAGTAAAGTCCCGAATATAAGATTTTCTAGACATCAACCTTTTACCCCCTAATAAAAATATTTAGCCGACTATAGTTTAACAGATTTGCCCTATTTTTCCTAGTTATGCGTAATCATAAACAGGTTTAACAATTTTAGCAACAATTTTTTGACTTTCGGCTCCTTTTAAGATATAATTTAAAATGTTCTTATGACAATAAACGCCCGTAGCTCAGTGGATAGAGCACTGGCCTCCGGAGCCAGTTGCGCAGGTTCAATTCCTGCTAGGCGCGCCATTTATTTGAGTCCCTCTGCAGATCGGCAGAGGGCTATTATTTTC
>DUTO01000027.1 GCA_012842035.1 Clostridia bacterium
GATAACCCGTTGCTCCCTAATACCGTAGATAAATTTACACTAAAAGCCGTGAATATTACGGTATTAGGGAGCAACGGGTTATCCGCAGGAAGGGATTTATCTATGATGATGTTATAGGTTTGATTACTTTTGGCTGCTAAGTTGCCATCGGTAATTTCTGCCCCACCTGCGGTGAAGTTGTTTACTCTGGTTTCTTTACCCTCAATGACGAGGTAGAGTTCTACGTGGAGGTTTTCATCTATAGTATCAGAATCAGAAGGCGTAAGACTAAAGGAGAAGGTTGAGTCATGTTTAGAGATTTTTTGGTCTGTAGTTAGACCGGATATAGTGATAGAGGGAGCAGTGTTGTAGTGGGATAAATTTACGACATTTTCTCCTTTGGCATCACCAGAGTCTTTTGTTACTGCTTTTAATTTAAAACTAACCACATTAGTAGGTATTAACGTAGATGTTTTATTTATCTTTATGGCGTATACTGTACCATTTATTGCCGGTAATACTCCTGCATAAGTCGTACCGTTCGCGGTGAAGCTGGTTATTTTTTTAAAACCGCCACCGGTATCCAGATAGAATTCCGTGGTAAGGTTTTTGTCTATAGTTGTATCGGCATCAGTAGCTTTAATATTAAAGTTTAGGGAGGTTGCGGCTTTATGTACTCGTAAATTAGCAGGCAACTTGGTAAAATTAATAGTAGGAGCTTGATTAGGAAGTGCTGTGCTATTATTAGTCACATCCATATTAGTAAAGCTTTCTAGCTTTGACCCATCAACCGCAGTGATTGTACCAGGTTCATAAGAAATCTTTACATTTTCCCCACGACAGATTATATTTGCCAATTATCAACATATACGAAAAAAGCGTCTGGAAACTAAAGTCTAGACGCTCTCTTTTATTAAAAATTTCTATTCACTTAGTTTCTCGAATTCAGCCTCAGTGAGAATACGCAAATTAGTATCCCCTTTCTCGATAATAGCCTGAGCTTTCTTTAGTTTAGAACCCGGATTTTCTCCTACTAAAACATAATCCGTATTCTTGCCAACACTAGCGGAAACATTAGCACCCAAATCGGTAAGACGTTTTTCGATAGTTGAACGCGTGTATTTTTGTAATGTTCCCGTTACCACTACAGTTTTCCCGCTAAAAGGATTTTCTGTTACTTCTTCAACTTCATAAAGAGGATTTACTCCTGCCTCTAAAAGCTTTTTTATACTGTGCTCAATCTTTTCATCCGCAAAAAAAGTAATAATACTGTCGGCAATAATCTCTCCGATATCAGGTATCGCTAAAAGCTGTTCGCGGGAAGCCTGTTTTAAAGCCTCTAAAGATTTAAAAGTTCCCGCTAAATCTCGGGCCGTCTTTTTCCCCACATTAGGAATTCCTAAAGCATAAATAAATGCTTCTAAAGTACAAATCTTGCTTTTTTCAATAGCCCGAAGTAGATTCTCCGTCTTTTTTTCCTTAAACTTTTCTAAGCTCAATAAGTCTTCTTTGCTTAATTTATATAAATCAGAAATCTCCCGAATCTCCAGTTTTTCAAAAAGCTGTTCCGCTGTCTTTTCATTAAAACCTTCAATATTAAGTGCTTCACGACTAGCAAAATGCACTAAGCTTTTCACTAATTGTGGTTTACAAGAAAGCGAGTTTTCACAAAAGAAATGAACACCATCACGTACTAATTTTGCACCACAAGCCGGACATGCTTGGGGTATTTTAATTTCTTCAGCTGTGGCTAAAGAGTCTGATACCACTCCTCTTATTTCTGGAATCACATCATTAGAACGACGTATAAAAACCTGACAACCTTTTTTAACCCCTTTTCTTTCGATATCATCGACATTATTTAAAGTTGCTCTCCTAATCGTCGCCCCCCCAATCTCTACCGGCTCCAATAAAGCAGTAGGCGTAATTTTTCCCGTCCTACCAACATTCCACTCTACATCCAAGAGGGTAGTTATTTCATCTTTGGCTTCAAACTTATAAGCGATGGCCCAACGCGGAAACTTAATTGTATAACCCAGCATCTCTCTCGTACGCAAATCTTCTACCGCGATAACTACTCCATCTATTTCAAAGTCCAAAGTATCACGTATTTGCTCTATTTTTTCTATTTCCTCTTTTACTTCAGCCATACTGGTACACCGCACATGGTAGGGATGAACCGGTAAACCTTGTTCCTCTAGAAAAGTCAATATTTTACTATAACTCTTAAAATCCAAATTTTCTCCATAACCTAGGTCATAAAAATAAGCAATTAATTTTCTTTTAGCTGTTTCCCGAACATCAAGATTACGTAATGCACCGGCCGCCGCATTACGTAAACTTTTTAAAGGCACCTCAGCTGTCGCATTATATGCGGCAAAGGCCTGTTTCGTCATCAAAGCTTCGCCTCTAATCTCTACTAAGGAAGGATGAGAAATTCGCAAAGGAATACTCTTAATCGTCTTTACTTGAGCCAGAATTTCTTCTCCTATTTCTCCTGTTCCCCGCGTAGCCGCCTGCACCAAAAGCCCTTGGTCATAAGTAAGATTAACGGTTAAACCATCAAATTTTAAAGTAACAACATAAGCTAAAGGAGGCAAAGTAGAACTAGGATCAAGATTATATTCCTCTCGTGCTTTCAACAATCTTTGCTCCCAAGCCGCTAATTCTCCATAGCTTTGAGCTTTATCTAAACTCCATAATCTCGCTTTGTGAGTATGTTTCTTAAACCCGGTTAGAATTACATCACCAACCCGCTGGGTAGGTGAATCAGGCAAAACTAAGCCTGTTTCCTGCTCCAAGGCACGTAATTCATCATAAAGACGATCATACTCCACATCACTCACACTGGGATTATCGAGAGTGTAATATTCATAAGCATATTGATTTAATTTAGCTACTAATTCCTTAATTCGAACGCTTTTATCCATAAATATAACACCTCTATTTTAAACTTACCTTAACTTTTTCAAAGGAGCATACTTCGCCAAGACTGTTTTAATTCCCTCTTCCGGAAAAGCTATCGCTAATTCAATTTCACTGCCTTGTCCCTTGATACTCACAATAACTCCCTCACCCCATTTTTGGTGAAAAACCTTATCTCCCAACATAAAAATTTGCCCTTTTCTTCCTGCCTGTTCTTTCACTGCAACTGAACCAGCAGCATTGTTTCCAACTGCATAAGCCGGTGTTGTTTCAAAAAAGCCCGGTCTATTATATTGGATACACAGTTGAGGTGGAACTTCTTCCAAGAAACGCGAAGACTGATTCATATTTTTACGCCCATATAAATAACGTTCCCGCGCATTAACCAGATATAATCTTTCTTTGGCTCGCGTCATGGCTACATAACACAAGCGCCGCTCCTCCTCTAATTCATGCAAGTCATCAAAAGCCCGATAATGAGGGAAAATACCTTCCTCCAGTCCGATTAAAAAAACATGAGGAAATTCTAAACCTTTCGCACTATGCATAGTCATCACAACTACAGCTTCTTCTTTTTCTTGTAAATTATCTAAGTCCGTAACCAAAGCTACTTGACTAAGAAAGTCCCCCAAAGAATTTTCCTCGGCAAAATGGTCATACTCTAAGGTCTTGGTTAAAAACTCCTGCAAATTTTCTATACGACTTTCGGCCTCAGGACTGTTCTCTCTTTTTAATTGCTGCCAATACCCTGTTTCCTCTAAAATTTTCTTCGTCAGCTCTGTTACCGTTAATTTCTCCAAAGACTGCCGAAAACTTTCTAATAAATTAATAAAGTCCGCTACCGCTTTAGCTGTTTTCCCTACTATACCAAGGTTTTCATATTCTAATAAGGCTTGATAAATAGGAATGCCTTTCTCCCAACTATGATTCGCAATTTTGCTGAAAGTTATTTCACCAATCCCCCGCCGTGGTTCATTAATAATCCGTTTTAGACTAAGGGCATCACATGGATTAACCAAAAACTTTAAATAAGCTAAAATATCCTTAATCTCTTTACGCTCATAAAACTTAACTCCACCAATCAATTTATAGGGAATACCGATGCGAATAAGCCACTCCTCTAGGGTTCTGGATTGAGCATTGGTCCGCATTAACACAGCACAATCACCATAATTAACTCCCTGCCCTTTTAACTCCTCAATTTTTTCTACGACAAAAGCCGCTTCATCTCCTTCATCTATTGCTGTAAAACAAAGAATCGGCTCACCGGCAGAGTTTTCGGTCCAGAGCTTCTTCGCTTTACGCCCCGAGTTATGAGCAATCACCTCATTGGCTGCATCTAAAATCAACTGGGTGGAACGATAATTTTGTTCAAGTTTAATCACACGAGCTTCCGGATAATCTCTTTCAAAGTCCAAGATATTCCGAATATCGGCAGCCCGAAAACCATAAATCGACTGGTCATCGTCACCCACTACACATAAGTTCTGATACTTTTTAGCCAAAGTATTGACTAAGGCATATTGAGCATGATTCGTATCTTGATACTCATCAACCATAATATAACGAAAACGTTCCTGGTACTTCTCCAAAATTTCCGGTTCTTCCTGAAAAAGGCGCACCGTCAACATAATTAAGTCATCAAAATCTAAAGCATTATTCTCTTGTAAACGTCGCTGATAAATTTCATAGACCTCTATATATTTTTTCTCCAGAAAGTCATTACTCATTATCTTGGCTTTACTAGGTGTTTGTAATTTACATTTATAGCGACTAATCGCATTTTGTATTTTTTTCGGAGCAAACTTTTTCTCATCTAAATTTAGCTCTTTACAAATCGCTCTGAGCAAAACAAGCTGGTCTTGACTATCATAAATAGCAAAATTACTCGTATAACCTAAAGAAGAAATTTCCCGATGTAAAATTCGCACACAAGCCGCATGAAAAGTCATCACCCACATCTTTTCACTAATCGTACCTAAGAGATTAGCTAAACGCGTCTTCATTTCTTCAGCTGCTTTATTCGTAAACGTAATGGCTAAAATAGCCTGTGGAGAAACACCATTAACCCTAAGCAAATTTATAATTTCAGGAGAAAAACAGCTAACTACACCTTTTTCCCACTCTTGAAGCCATTGCTGCATTTTCGCCAAGTCTTCAAGGCTTATCTCATGCGGCGGCAAAACCGCTGCCTCAAACTCAGCTCCAAAAAGATATAAATGGAGAATCCGATAAATCATGGCCATGGTTTTACCGGAACCGGCTCCTGCTAAACAAAGAACAGGTCCTTCACCGGTAGCGACGACTTCCATCTGTTGCTTATTTAATCCGGCAAAAATACTCTGATATATTTTTTCTCTTAATTGCTGATACTCTCTAGTTAAATTCTTTCCCGCTCCCACAATTTTCCTCCTTAAAAAACAATAAAATATTTTTTACGCAACACGTATATTCTTACTTTATCCTGGACATAATTAATAGTGAACAACTCCTCTTATCTCCTCCACTCTATGGGCTCAAGGACTTTCCTTGAACCCATTTTTTATCTTTCTTTATCCTTAAGTTTACTGCAAACCAAAAAATATGGCAACAAAATAGCCGTGACCTTAAAACAATCACAGCTAAATTTCTTTCCTATTTTTTTAATGCACAATCGCTTTACTTATTACTAGATCGCCAAATTTTCATTTTCTCTGCCGCCTTAATTAAGTCCTCACGATAATCAGGGTGCGCAATACTAATAATCAATTCTGCTCTTTCCCAAGTAGAACGTCCGGCTAAGTTTGCCATGCCCCATTCCGTTACAAAATAATGAGCCTGTGCACGAGGATCCGTAACTATTTCCCCAGCAGGCAAACAAGGTACTACTCTTGACTTTACCTTGCCTGTTTTTTTATTGGCATGTATAGAAGAAAAACAAATAAAACTTTTTCCACCTTGGGATCGATAAGCTCCGGTAACAAAATCCAATTGCCCACCCGTACCACTTATAGCCCTTGTGCCAACTGATTCGGCCGAAACCTGACCAAAAAGGTCTATTTCTATACAATTATTTATAGCCACCATTTTTTCATTAAGTCCGATTACATAAGGGTCATTAGTATAGTTTACAGGATAAGAAGCTAAACCAGGATTATTATCTATCCATTCATATAATTCTTGTGAACCAAGACAAAAAGTCCAAACCCCTTTGCCCCGGTTAATACTTTTCAATCTGTTTGTTATTTTACCTGCTTTATACATTTCTAAATAAGCATCCACCAGCATTTCTGTATGTATGCCTAAATCTTTTAAATCTGACTGCGCAATCATCTTCCCCACACAATTCGGCATTGCGCCAATTCCTAATTGAATCGAAGAACCATCTTCGATTTGGCTGACAATCTGCTTCGCCACTTGTAAATCTGCTTCAGTAACAATTTTTTCAGGACAAGTATATAAAGCTTGATTATCACTTTCCACAATATAATCAACCTGGGAAATATGAATTGCCTCCGAATGCCCTCCTAAAGCTTGGGGCATTTTTTCATTAACCTCGAGAATAACTATTTTAGCCTTTTCCGCAATAGCTAAATTGGCAGAATTAGTAAGTGAAAAGTTAAAATATCCATGCTTATCCATCGGCGCAACAACCATCATGGCTACATCTACATCTAAATTTTTTTGATAATATAAAGGCATGTTGCGATAAACCATAGGAATATAACTACACAAGCCACGATCAGCTTGATGTCTTTCATAACTACTTAAATGCCAACTTGAATAATAAAAGGATTCACGCGAAGGGTCGACCTCAATTATGGCCAAAGGACGCATCGAAAAAGATCCCCGCACCTTGACATCACTCAATTCCTCTTTACGCTTGGCTAAAGCTTTATCTAAATCTATAGGAATCCCCAACCCAAAACTATAATCAACCCAATCTCCTGATTGAACAACTTTTACTGCGTCTTCTGCAGTACGCAATTTCTGTTTGTATTCTGAATAATAATTCATTGCTTTCCTTTTTCACCTCTGGATTATTTTTCTAAAACTCCTAAACCTTATTTATCTTCTTCAGAGCGATGTCGTCTCGCTAATTCCTCCCATATTTCCACAAGAGCAATCTGTTTATCCCGCAACATTACTAAAAGATGATAAAACAGGTCCGCTGTTTCATAAATAATTTCCTCTCCCTTTCCTCCTTTCGCAGCAATCACTACTTCTGTCGCCTCTTCACCTACCTTTTTCAAAATTTTATCTATCCCCTTTTCAAAAAGATAAGTTGTATAAGAATCTGCCGGAAGTTCTTCCCGCCGTTCTTTAATTACAGCTTCGAGCCGAGATAAAACTGCCCACTCTGCTGAAATAGCCTTTTCACGTTCCTGTAAAACCTGACTAAAACAAGAAAAATCACCTTGATGACAAGCAACACCGGTCTGGTGAACTTGAATTAACAAAGCATCGGCATCACAATCAAGAAAAATGGCTACCACCTGCTGCGTATTTCCTGAGGTTTCGCCTTTCAACCACAGTTTTTGGCGACTACGACTATAAAACCAAGTTCGCCCTTCCTTTAAAGTTTTCTGTAAAGCTGTTTCATTCATATAAGCTAGCATCAAAACAGTACCACTTTTCACATCCTGGACAATAGCCGGGATTAAACCATTTTCATCATACTTTAATTGTATATTCGTTTCCGGTTCCACTTTTACATACATACTTGGACATCCCTTTCCCGCAGATATTTTTTAACCTCCGGTATCCTTATTTCAGCAAAATGAAAAACAGAAGCAGCTAAAAGCCCTTCTGCTTTTCCGATAACTGCTCCCTCCCAAAAATGCTCTATTTCTCCTACACCACCGGAAGCAATCACCGGAATAAACACACTTTCACTAACCGCTTTCGTTAAGGCTAAGTCATAACCATCTTTCGTTCCATCCCGATCCATACTCGTTAAAAGTATTTCTCCTACCCCTAGTTTTTCTACATACTGAGCCCACGCAACCACATCCAACCCGGTTGGTTTTTGCCCACCATGTGTATAAACTTCCCATTTACCTTCCCCTACCTGACGAGCATCTATAGCCACAACAACACACTTACGACCAAAACAACGTGCCCCTTCTCGTAGTAATTCAGGATTTTTAACCGCAATCGTACCTAAACTTACCTTATCCGCTCCCGCCGTAAGTACCCGACGCAGATCCTCAAGTGTACGAATTCCCCCACCGACAAGGAAAGGAATTTCTACCTGGGCCGCTACCTTAGTAACGACATCAAGCATTATTTCTCTATTTTCACCAGAAGCAGCAATATCTAATAAAACGAGTTCATCTGCTCCTTCCCGATTATAATATGCGGCTAATTCAACAGGGTCTCCTGCATCTTTAAGCCTTAAAAACTTAGTCCCCTTGACTACTCGTCCTTGGGCTATGTCTAAACACGGTATAATCCTTTTGACCCTCATTAACCACTAATCCTCCAAAATTTCTAAAGCCTCTTTTAAATGTACAGTCCCGGAATACAAGGCTTTACCCATAATGACCGCTTCCACGCCATAAGGTTCTAGTTCTTTAAGTTTATACAAATCCTCAACAGAAGATACTCCACCGGAAGCAATCACCTTTAAACCACTAACTTCTGCTATTTTTTTCGTAGCCTCAAGGTTAGGTCCGCGCAAAGTACCATCACGACGCGTATCTGTAAAAATAATTCGTTTTATTCCTAAAGCTGCTATTTTTTCAGCTAACTGAAATACTGTTGTTTCTACAGTTGATTCCCAACCTTCTATAGCTACCATGCCATCACGACCATCAATTCCTACCGCCACACATTCTCCAAAGTCCTCTAAACATTGCGACACAAGATTATCAGAAAGAATAGCAGCCGTCCCTAAAATTACACGTTTCACACCAAGGGATAACACCTTGTTGACTACGTCATAACTACGAATACCCCCACCTAACTGAACCGGTATTTGAATCGCTTGTACTATCTCTTGAATAATTTCTAAATTCTGTGGTGTACCTATAAAGGCTCCGTCTAGATCTACTACATGAAGATAAGAAGCACCCTTCTCTTCCCATTGTTTAGCCATTTTTACTGGTTCGGCCGAATATACTATTTCCGAACTTCTTTCGCCCTGCACTAAACGAACACAGCGGCCGTCTCGCAAATCAATGGCCGGAATCACTAACATTTCTGACCACTCCCCATAAATTCTCCTTAATATATTATTTAAACATATTCTGACATAAATTTCTACCATAAATCAAATAATTCTATTTTAAATCCGTTTTTTCTTAGTTTAGTCTTATAAAACTCCTTTAGAAGAAGGAATAGAATCACCTTTTTGCTGTATAGCTTCTTGTAACGCCCTCCCTACTCCTTTAAAAACAGCTTCAGCCAGATGATGTGAATTTTCTCCCGCTAACTGCTGTAAATGCAAAGTTATTTTAGCTTCCTGCACAAAAGCCTGCCAAAAAACCTTAACTAACTGGCTATCAAATTTACCTATCTTTTCTGTCGGAAAAGAGATTAAGGCATAAAAACCGGGTCGACCACTAAGGTCAACAGCGCAAAGAACCAATGTTTCATCCATCGGTAAAGCCACTGAGCTATAACGCGTAATTCCTTTTTTATCACCCAGAGCTTCTCTAAAAGCCTTCCCTAAACAAAGACCGATATCCTCTACCGTATGATGAAAGTCCACACCCAAGTCTCCGCTAACTTCCAGTTGTACCTGTAAACCACTATGTTTAGTCATTAATTCTAACATATGGTCTAAAAATTCAATCCCCGAACTACCTTCCAAAAAACCTGCTTCGGCCAAAACAACCGCCAACTTAATCGCTGTTTCTTTTGTTTTTCTCTCGACAAACCCCTGACGCCAAGTCATGACTTCTCCTCCTTTGTCCGTATAGATAAAGCCTGTCCATGTGCTGTCAAACCTTCCACTTGAGCTAAATACTGTATTGGTTCCCCTGCCTGTTGCATACCTAAAGCAGAATAACCAATGATACTCGAACACTTATAAAAATCAGCGACAGTGAGAGGTGAAGCATAGCGAGCCGTACCTCCCGTAGGCAATACATGACTAGGTCCTGCCCAATAATCTCCTAATGATTCCGGTGTATAAGGGCCTAAAAAAATAGCGCCGGCGTGCTTTACCTGAGCCAGATAGGGGTAAGGGTCGGCCAACAATAATTCTAAATGTTCCGGAGCGACAAAATTAGCTACCGCAAAAGCTTCCTCTAAACTTTGCGTCAAAATTACAGCTCCAAATTCCCGTAAAGCAACTTCCGCTATTTCCCGACGCGGCAACTTTAAAAGCTGTTCTTCTAAAATTACCCTTACTTCTGTCGCCCACGCCTGATTATTCGTGACCAAAATAGCCCGTGACCTCTGATCATGTTCAGCCTGAGCAAGAAGGTCGGCTGCCGCATATTCAGCCCGTACGCTCCCATCCCCGATAAGCAAAACCTCACTGGGACCGGCTAACAGGTCAATACCCACTACACCATAGACAATTTTTTTCGCTAAAGTTACAAAAATATTTCCCGGGCCCACAATCTTATCGACGGCCGGGATACTTTTTGTCCCATAAGCTAAAGCAGCTATCGCTTGCGCCCCACCCACACGATAAATCTCCGTCACTCCGGCTTCCTTAGCCGCCACTAAAGTAGCGACAGGAAGAGTACCATCCTTTCCCGGTGGAGTGACCATCACTATTTCCGGAACCCCGGCCACCCTTGCCGGAAGGGCTGTCATTAAAACAGTAGAAGGATAACTAGCCGTCCCCCCGGGAACATAAAGCCCGACTCTTTCTAAAGGACGATATATTTGTCCCACACAAGAACCTGTTTTATCTTGATCAAACCAGTCTTTAGGTTTCTGCAAATAATGAAAGTGGCTAATTTTCTCCTTAGCTTGTCGCAGATAACTCAAAAATTCAGCTGTCACTTGTTCATAAGCTGCCTCAATTTCGACCTCACTTACCCTTAGGTTTTCCTGTTTTAAAGTACAACTATCGAAAAGACGCGTATAACGCAACAACGCCTTATCACCATTTTCCTGAACATCCTCTACAATCTGTTCGACGTTCGTCTGCATACTTATATCCCAATAAGCCTGCCCCTTAATTCTCTCCTCTGCTTCTCTGGAAGGCCATTTATACGTTGGAATCAAAAGCTTCACCTCCCTTTTCTTCTAAAACACTCTTAATTGCTGTTACCAGCTGATTAATCTCTTTAGCTTTCAAACGATAACTAGCCCGATTAACAATCAAACGAGCCGTAGCTTCACCAATATACTCTAAAGGAACAAGTGCATTTTCTTTTAACGTTTTGCCGGTAGAAACAATATCTACAATAGCCTCCGCTAAACCTACCCGCGGGGCAAGTTCAATATATTCAGCAGCAAGGGTTACAAGGA
>DUTO01000028.1 GCA_012842035.1 Clostridia bacterium
CTTTAAGTAACCTCTCAAAAGTCTGAAATATCCTCTCTTAAAGAGCATGATGCAGAGTATCAAGCCTATCTTGAAGCAAGTCTTGCTGATATTTCAGCTTGCCATGCAGGATATTTTTCACAAGATAATAGCGACTCAGATGAAGATATTGCGAAGGAAGTAGATGCTATTCTTCATGGTAAAAAGCAACTTCTTTCATTTAAGAAGGCTGATGATAGCTATAACACTTTACGTTTTTTATTTTCAAAATGGACGCTTAAAGAGGGATGGGACAATCCTAATGTATTTACCATTGCAAAACTGCGTTCTAGTGGAAGTGAGAACAGTAAGTTGCAGGAAGTTGGCCGCGGATTGCGTCTGCCTGTAGATGAAAATGGAAACCGAATCTCTAATGAGGAATTTCAACTTAACTATATAGTTGACTTTACGGAAGCTGATTTTGCTAAGCGCTTAATAGATCAGATAAATGGAGAACTTCCGCAAGCTTCTTTTATAAGTGAAGAACGATTGGAAGAAGTTGCCAAGAAACTTGGTTTGAGTTCTGACGAACTCTTTGATGCTTTGTATGATAAACAATACATCGATAGGCGGATGAATATAAAACCAGATGCTAGAGATGCTTTCTTCGCCGAATACCCATACTTTGCCACAGGACTTTCTTCTGGAAAAGTCAAAGACCGAAATATTACTAAACCAAAACCTGTAAAAATCCGCAAAGCTGTGTATAGTGAGATAAGGAAATTATGGGAAACAATCAATCAACGATATTTGCTATTTTATGACGAAGATTTAGATTCTGATATGACTGATGTTGTTTTATCATTATTGGAAGACCCCGGCATATTTACTGATGTTGTTATGACCAGCTCTAGGGATATTGTAAAAAGCGATGGTTCGCAGATGTCGATTGTTTCTGACACAGGTGTGCAATACATAGTATCTAAACCTATTCCATACAATGAGTTTTTGAAAAGAATTATGCGTGGAACAAATATTTCAATTAAGGTATTGCATGAAGCTTTGTGCAAATATGTAAAAAGGCATGGGGTTATTGCATCTGAACATATTAATGAAAATTCGGTGAGTATGATTGTTCAGAAATTCCAAGAGTGGAAAAATAAAAATTTACAAGGTAGATTTTATTATGCTAAAAGCAATACACCGGTAGGTGCAACAGCACTTACATATGCAGATGGATCACCTCGTGCAGATATTGCACAGGGTCGCATTGGTACAAAAATTGTGTCTGGAACCCCAAGTGATAAGTATTTATACGATGCATTCGCATATGATTCACCATTGGAGCAAAAAAACATCACATCTGATATTGAGAAAGTAATTGTATATGGCAAAATCCCGCGTAATAGCATTGCCATTCCAACTATTACTGGCGGAATGTACAGCCCAGACTTTATGTATGTTGTAAGACGTTCCTCTGGAAAAAAAGAGCTTAACATTGTAGTTGAAACCAAGGATGTAGAAGACAAGACTAATTTGCGTGGCTCGGAAGAGACAAAAATAGAATGTGCTCGCGTATTTTTCGATATGCTATCAAAGGATGGATACATTGTTCACTTCCGAGATCAACTAAATAATAAGCAAATGGCTCAGATTATAAAAGAAGTGTTGGCAGAGGACTAAATAGCTTAGAAAGGGGTATTAAATGGGGGATTTACGACTATATTTTTCTGATTTTTTTGAAATAGATGAGGATATAATTGAATCATATGGTGCGATTAACATATCGCTCATCAATGATTTGCCTCTTTTTATTGATCCTTTTCTTTTATTTAATAGTGAAAAGAAAGAATATCAGAAGATACATCAGGAAATTATTTCATACTTATTGTTTTTGCAGGCTCAAGCAGAAAAGTTTCCTCAGCCCCCTTCAGGCATGATGGATTCCTGGTATCTATTTCCTGAAATAAAGCAAACATGGATTGGCTTTAGTCTTGATGGAAATTCAGGGCGTGGCTTAGGAATGGGTTTTGCTTTAAACCTTCATAGAGAGCTCCAGGCTATTTTCAAGGACTTCGGCAAGGAAACAATTACTAAAAGTCCTCATCTTGAAAAGCTATGCCTAATTAGCCCCTTAGTAGGGCGAGATAAGATAAGCGACTTTACAACAAATTTTGCTAAAAAATACTTGTTGGAATATACATCTAATTTTGCGACTGAGCATTTGAAGCTGCCCCAATGTTGCAAGTTTAATGTGGATAAAGTCGAATTCAATTATGAAACGATGACTTGGATGTCAAAAGAATATTATTTACCTTGTTTGGATGATGATTATGTTCTCTTGACACCAAGGGATTTATTAACACGTGACAATACATTCATTAACCGGTCTGATATGATTAATAATCTCCAAAAGATTGCACCTTCGGTTGAAGATGCCACTATTAGATTTGAATTAAATAATTACTTTATCTATGTACTTTCTAAGAAAAAAAAAGAGTTATCAAAAACTGAAAAAAACAGAGCAGTCACAGTTTTAATACGAGAACATCCTGAACTTATTGATTATTACATAAAATACAAAGAGGATCATGAGGCAGATGCAACTTCAATTAGTAAACAAGTTGTTCAAGAGGTAAAACAATTATTTAATACCCAATTACAAGATCTTACTCAAATTCTTTTGAAAAAAACTGACTTTTATAAGACAAGACCTGATTCATACGAAGAGGCCTATAAAAGGGTATTGTTCTTAAAATCTGTTATTGAAGATATGAATGGATATCGTATATTTTATTTAAATGGTAAGCCTATTAAACGCGAAAGCGATTTGCAAATTATGTATCGACTCATTTGGTTTGCAAGTGAGATGGATGTTAATCGTGAAGTAAATAATGGTCGCGGCCCAGTTGATTTCAAAATCTCTAAAGGTTCTTCGAATACAACCCTTGTTGAATTTAAATTGGCATCTAATAGCAAGCTTAAAAACAATCTTGCTAAACAGGTCGACATCTATAAAAAAGCGAGCAGTACTAATCATGCTATTAAGGTAATCTTATACTTTACAGATACTGAGTATAATAAAGTTTTAAATGTGCTAAATGAATTAGGCTTACAAGGTTGCAAGGATATTATTTTAATTGATGCGACTAATAATAAGCCATCTGCATCAAATGTGGTTATATGAAAAAGCTCAGCCACCTCAAGTACTTATGCTTGACAGTGACTGGTTTTTAATTTTACCTCCGCCTGAAGCTGTTCGTTTTAATTTTTTATTCAATCCCTAAGTGAACGCTCATTTTTGAGCGTTTTTAGGTACATAATCAGTTATCGGCAGTATGTTTCGATGGCCCTTTCCTTGGAGTTATAATTCCCCAAACCCTAGGAGATCTTTAATTTCTGCATCTGAATCTGCTTTGGCAATCAATAAAAGTAATAAAAGCTGAGACAAGTTGTATCGCCTCCTTATTTTTTAATTGTAGGTTTAAGTATTAATGGCATATTACAAAAAGTATTAGTGTTCTATGGTAGCTTAGCATAGATACTCTATTCCCCTAATATCTTATAAAGATAAAGGAGAAAAGGGGAGAGGAGTATGCAGGTAATTTTTTTGCGAAAGCGTTTCTTAGTGTGGCTTGTCTTAGTTTGTCTTGTTTGTGTTATGATAATTAGTTTTACTTACGGGCAGGAAAAAAAGAAAAGGGCAGCTATCGAGGCTATGTCTTGGGCAATTGCGGGACGAACCATACTTATTGACCCGGGGCATGGGGGGGAGGATCCCGGGAAAGTTAGTGCGGGAGGGGTTTTGGAAAAAGATATTAATTTAGCCGTGGCTAAAAAATTGTATGCTTTATTGCTCCAAGGATGCGGAGATATTTATCTGACGCGTACGGAAGATAAAGCATTAAGTAATCAGGAAGCTACGGTTAGAGCAAGAAAGAGAGCTGACTTGCAAAAAAGAGTAGAGCTGATTCGAGAGACGAAAGCAGATTTATATATTGCCATTCATTGTAATGCTTTTCCGGCAAGCCGTTGGTTCGGGGCTCAAACTTTTTATGCACCTGATGTTCTTGGAAGTAAGGAACTGGCTACTTGCATTCAGGAAGAATTAATTGCTTTCCCGGGGAAGACAACGCGAAAGGCAAAAGCGGATACGGTTTCTTATATTTTTAAAAGGGGGGAAATACCGCTTGTTAATGTGGAACTTGGTTTTCTTTCTAATCCGCAGGAAGAACAGTTATTACAGGATTCGGCTTATCAGGATAAGTTAGTTTGGTCTATTTATGCCGGAATAGTAAGGTATTTAATCGAATATGGAGACCAATATCGTCCAACAAGCCTTTTTTTAAAGTAAAACAAAATATGATATAATAATTTTGACTCTAAAGGAAGAAGGTGTTGCTGATGTTAAAAAGAGTAGCTGTTTTTCCTCATCCTCCCATTGTGATTCCTGAGGTGGGAAAAGAAGAAGCTTCTAAGGTAATGACTACATATAAAAGCATGCAAAAATTGGCTGCAGAAATAAAGGAGATTAATCCAGAAGTAATTGTAGCGGTGACTCCACATGGGCCTGTTTTTAGTGATGTGCTTACGATTACTGGATTGCAAACTTTGCAGGGAGATTTGGCTAGTTTCGGTGCTCCTGAAGTTAAAATAGAGTTTAGCCCGGCGGAAAAAGCCAAGCAAGCTATTTTGACGGGATGTCGTCAACATCAGCTCCCGTGTGTTGCTTTTGCTGAACAAGACTACGCAAAATTTAAATTAAGTAAAAAATTAGACCATGGGTTAGTCGTCCCGCTTTCTTTTCTTTATCGAAGTGGGTGGCAGGGTAAACTTTTGCCTATTAATATTGCGTTTCTTTCTTATGAAAAATTATATCAGTTTGGAAAAGTTTTAAGTGTTACTTTAGATAATTTGAATATTTCGTGGGTATTATTAGCTAGTGCTGATTTATCACATCGTTTACAACAAGGGGCCCCGGCCGGTTATTCTCCCCGTGGTGCTGTTTTTGATGACTTGGTGAGGCAGTGTCTGCGTGAGGGGGATGTA
>DUTO01000260.1 GCA_012842035.1 Clostridia bacterium
CGTGTAGGTATTGCTCAAGCCCTAATTGGAAATCCTGAATTATTGATTCTAGACGAACCTACTGTGGGATTAGACCCAGAAGAACGAATTAAATTTAGAAATCTGTTTTCGAAAAACGCCCAAGATAAAATCGTCCTACTTTCTACCCATATCATTGAAGACGTACAATCTATATGTAGTAGACTTATAGTAATCAATGAAGGTATAATTCTATTTGATGGCAGACCCGATGAGTTAATTCGAGCTGCAAATGGACATGTAGGTATTATTGAACAACAGAGGGAAATTCTTGGAGATACAGATTATCAAATCACTGCACGTATCAATACAGTTCGAGGCGTATCCTGTCGCATCATAGCAGATACCCTTCCATCTTTTGCACAACCTATTGAACCATCACTAGAAGATGCCTATATGTTTTTGATTGAGAGGGGATGATTGTATGAGTTTTTTTTCTTACCTACGTGTAGAAATAAGTAGAATCTTCAAATCCAAGATAACATGGCTTTTAATAGTGCTTACAATGGCAACACCTTTAGTTGGCCTGACCATCTTTAAACCCAACGATGTAGAAACTGCTGCTACCCAAATGATTCTCAACCCAGTACTTACTGGTACTATTGGTGGAGCAATCTTGTTCGCATTATTCACCTTATTTGAGTTAAATAGAGTGAATAAGTATAGAGTTTCCATGCTAACAGATGCTATAGCATCTCCTATGGTACTGCATATTGCCAAGATAAGTGCTATATTCACCGTTTCTATCGTAACGATTTTTTTCACTATTCTAACATATTTACCTTATACATTCACCAATATGGAATGCTTTTTTAACGGAGAGCTCTATATCTATGCTTATTTGATTTACATGCTTCCTAGCATGTGGATAGGCAGTCTTTTTGCAGCAATATTTTATCAGATTTCCAATAGGCTTGATATTAGCTTCTTATTTCTTGCAGCAAGTATACTTTTTAGTTTTTCAGATTTTTTAACAGAAGATTTTATACTGCGATGGATCAATCCTAATATTCCCGTGTTTTCCGATGGTTTTGGCAATTATAGGGTACTTCTTACAGGTCTCTATAATCGTTTATTTTGGATAATATTTTTAGGTGGTGTATGGGTTATCTCTTTGCTATTTACCAGAAAGTATGAAGAAGGTATTTGGGGCTCTTTACAGCATAATATTAAAAAATATCATCTGCCCATTTTAGCTATAGGTCTAATTATATTGAGTATCAATATTTACTTCAAGCAACCTTTCTATAACAATGCTCCTCCTGAAGTCGACTGGGATACAATAAGAGACACCGGATTTGAACTAAACTTTAAATCTGTAACTGCAGAAGTTACGCCAAATTTTAGTAAAAATACCATGTATGGTAAGATAAGATACATAGTGGACAATCATATACCTTCTGTTGAGAAGAGAATGATTATTAATAGTGGTTATGAATTATACAGCATTACAGTAAACGGTGAGGACATTGAATATACAGAATTGCCAGATGAACAATTTACCTTGAAACATTTTCAATTTAATATTCCTAGTGGAACTGATATGGCGTTAGAGATAGAATATGGCGGATATCCAAAGAATTGGGGTGCATATAAAACAAGTTTAGGTGGTAATGAAATAAGCCCTAAAAATGTTCAATTAAGAAGTTATTCCCTTATTCCTTCATTGGGTATTTATGGAAGAACTGTAGATGTAAGTGTAGTTTTACCTGATACTTTTACACTTCTTTCTCTGAATGATAATATTCAAGATATTGTTGACAATAACAATGGTACAAAAACATGGATGCTTAGAAACTCCTACGATTCCCTTGACATTTATGCTTCTGATTATGCTTGTAAGGGTATTGCTGCTGATAAAATGACTGCCGAGTTCTATTTCCATGAGAACTTTACGGAACTATTGGAAG
>DUTO01000029.1 GCA_012842035.1 Clostridia bacterium
AGCTCTTAGTTCCAAAAGGGCACTTCTTTCTTCCTGTTTTTTCTGATTAAGGATATTTTGACTTTCCTCAATTTTTTGCATAAGCAAGGACTGTTGTTCTTGTAAATTTATATCTATCGTCTCTGCACTAGCTAAAATACTTGTTGCTTATGCAAAAAATTGAGGAAAGTCAAAATATCCTTAATCAGAAAAAACAGGAAGAAAGAAGTGCCCTTTTGGAACTAAGAGCTCTAAATAATACGATTTCTAAAACTACAAATAACCTTAAGTCTACGGAAAACAAACTTTCTTCACTGGAAAGGGAAATGCTTACCCTGGAAAAAGAATTGCAAGAATGCAATAAACAAATAAGTGCTAATACCGAAGCCTTAGAAAAACACCTGAGAATAATTTATGAACAAGGTGATGTTCATTTTTTAGAAGTACTATTAAACTCTACCAGTATTAGTGATTTTTTAACACGTTGGGACTTCTTAAACACCTTAGCCAATAACAATAAGGAATTAATTAAAGCCAATGAAGAAAAAATACAACTTATGAAAATAAAACAACAACTAGCTCTGCAAAAACAACAATCTTTAGCTGAACTAAAAACTGACCAAAACCAAAAAAAGAAAGAATTAGCCGTCGCCAGTTCTCGCCAACAAACAGTTTATAATTCATTAAAATCAGAAAGAGCACAAGCTGAAGCGGCTGTAAACGAGCTGGAAGAACAATCACGCCAAATTGCTGCTGAAATCAGAAGACAAACCGGTGGCGATAGTGGCGAATACTTAGGAAGTGGCAAACTCGCTTGGCCCACTCCCGGATATACTAGCATTACCTCAAAATACGGTATGCGTTTTCATCCTATTTTGAAAAGAAATAAACTGCATACAGGTATGGATATCGGTGCCCCTAAGGGAGCAACTATTGTTGCCGCAGAAAACGGCACCGTTATGGAAGTAGGCATGCGTGGCGGTTATGGACGTATTGTCATGATCAATCATGGTGGTAACCTTGTCACCCTCTATGCCCATACTTCCCAAACCCTAGTTAACACGGGACAACAAGTTAAAAAAGGACAAGCCATCGCTAAAGTAGGCAGCACCGGCTGGAGCACCGGGCCACACCTTCACTTTGAGGTAAGAAAAAACGGTAACCCGGTTAATCCCACATCATATTTAAAATAAAGATTAAAAAAGCCAGAAAACTTAAAAGACAAGGGAATTAAATCCCTTGTCTTTTTTATTGAATATCTCAATGTTACTTAATCTACAATTCCCGATCCTTTATACATCTCTCAAGCCAAACTTGCCTCGTTATCTTTTTCTCCGCTACTTCTTTTTTAGAATCTTCTTGGCGAGAACGCTCAATAAATCCATCTACAGAATATAGCCTAGCACTTCTCTCGTTTTTGGCTACAAGACAGATCTCGCCCCAAGCCCTATTAATTTCTTCATTTTGACCATATGACTGTGTATCTAAACCTTTTTTCGCTAATTCATCCCTGACATAATCTATTTTTCTAACCCAATCGTCCTTATACTTTGCCTCCGGCTCTTTGCCATAGGGATTAATATTACTTTTAATTGTACTCATTGTAGCTCTCAAAACTATTACCCTAGCACTTTCCTTGTTCTGGAATTTCTCTTCGTTTCCCTTGACTTTTCGTAACTTTTTTTTCAATTCTTCTGCCTTATCCGGATTTCCGTATCTCTTTTCTAAACTCACCATTTCCTCAGAAACAGTTTGTCCATCTCTAAGCATAACATGATACTTTGCTAACTCAATTTCTTCATTAATTTTTTGACAAACTCTTTTCCTCTGCGGCATGATTTGCCTTTCGAATTCAAGCAACTGCTCCTCTGTAACCCTATTCCTTTCACAATAAGCCGTTATCCTATCCTGATATACAAAATCAACATCACTTAATTCTTCACCGAATTTTTCTCGAAAGGCTTGTTCAAGACTATAAGGGGCATATCTAGTTTTTATTTTTTTTATTGCTTCTTCATACATTAATAGATTTTCTTTAATATCTCTTGTTTCTTGATAATATTCAGAGGGATATTCTATTTTATTAGCTTCTATTTTATTATTTTCTCCTCTTAATTTTGCTACCAATCTATTAATAAAAAAAGTTTTTCTCATTAGTATTCTTTCCTTTCTTTATTATTTAAGATGTTATCAGAAGGAGCTTGTTTAGATTATTATAGCAATATTTTAATAATTCGTCAATTTTCCCAATTAGAAAACAAGCATAATATAGTTTAGATTACTTGCTTAAAAAAGATAAATGAGGGTATAATAAATGCAAATGCCAATCCTTTGCATTTAGGAGGAGAAAACATGCCTAAAAAAAATACTCGAATAATTCAATTGCTCTTTATCTCTACCCTTGTTACTATTTTTACTTTAACCGGTTCCGGCTGTGCCTTCAAAGAGCGACTCTCACTACGAACTGCAGTTCCTGATTCTGCTCTACCCATAGTCTACACCAGTATTTATCCCCTTTATGATTTCACCCAAAAAATTGGCGGAGAAAAAATCACCGTAATCAATCTTACCCCCACCGGAGCTGAACCTCACTCTTTTGAGCCTTCCCCCAAGCTACTCGCCAAATTAAGCCAAGCCTCTCTCTTCCTTTATAATGGAGCAGGCATGGAACCATATCTGGAAAAGCTCCTCACTACCTTACAGGGAGAACCTCTCCTTAAGATTAAAGCAAGCCAAGGTATCAATGAAATTAAAGAAAATGGAATAAGCGACCCTCATTTTTGGCTAAGCCCTTCTTGTGCTCTAATTATGGGAAATAATATTTTACAAGCTCTAGTCCAAATTGATCCGAACAATCAAACTTTTTATGAAAAAAACTTTTCTGCTTTTGCCGAAAAATTAAGTGAACTGGATGCAGACTATAAACAAGCCCTTGCCCAATGTCCCCGGAAAAAAATTGTCGTAACCCATCAAGCTTTTAATTATCTCTGCCGAGAATACGACCTTGAACAAATACCGATTATGGGACTCCATGCTGAAGCCGAACCCACACCGGGTAAACTAAAAGAAATTAGCCAGATGATGAAAAAAGAAAAAATTAAGTATCTCTTCTCCGAAGTTCTTTACAGTCCTAAAATTGCGACAACCATTGCCCAAGAAACAGGAGCTACTGTTCTTCAGCTACATCCTCTAGGAAGTCTTAGTCAAAAAGAACTTGAAGCAGGAAAGGACTATTTGCAAATCATGAGAGAAAATCTACAAAATTTACAAATAGCTTTGGAGGCGGGCCCATGAAAGATAGGATTATTCAATTAAAAAAGGTCACTTTCGCCTATCCCGGCAATCCACCTGTTTTAGAAGAAATAAATCTCGAAATTAAAACAGGCGAATTTGTAATCATTTTTGGTCCTAACGGTTCGGCCAAAACCACACTACTTAAAATAATGCTTGGGCTATTAACACCCCAAAAAGGAACTGTTAAAATAGGTAGTTCAGCAAATTTGCTACCAACCATTAGTTACCTGCCACAAAAAACTTCTTTGAACAAAAGCTTTCCGGCTACTGTCTGGGAAGTTTTAGAACTCACCAGTACAAAATCGCCCGCACAAATAAACACAGTTTTAAAAAAATTAAAACTGCAAGAAAAAAGTAAAGCTTTGCTAGGAACCCTTTCCGGCGGACAGTTACAGCGGGTTTTTTTAGCACGCACTCTGCTCAATAATCCGCAAATTATTTTTTTAGATGAACCAACTAATAATTTAGATGCTCAAGCTCAAGAAAAACTGTACCCAATGCTTCATAATTTACATCGTAAAGGCATAACTATTCTTACTGTAACTCATGACCTTAAACCCGTTCTTAACTATGCCTCGCGTTTTCTATTGCTTAACCAAAAAAAGACTATAGAAATAGCTAAAGAAAATTTAAGTGTGGTGTAAAAAATGCCTGAAATATTACAATATACTTTTATGCGAAAAGCATTATTTGTAGGCTTACTAGTAGGTATCTTATGTCCAACCATAGGCACATTTCTAGTTTTACGTCGTTTTTCAATGGTAGGAGATACCCTTGCCCATGTTGCCTTAGCCGGTGTATTATTGGGGATACTTTGGGGAATTAACCCTCTTCCTTTAGCCC
>DUTO01000030.1 GCA_012842035.1 Clostridia bacterium
AGGACCTGTCTTGAAGACATGGGAGAATTATAACAATGATCTTGGTTTACCGTTAACTATTTTAGCTTTAAAGCCGGAACATCAATTTATGGTTGTGGAAAATCAATTTCTCCTAAAGCCCTCATGCCCATTTCCACAACCATAAATTGATGTTCCGGCTTTAAAGCTAAAATAGTTAACGGTAAACCAAGATCATTGTTATAATTCTCCCATGTCTTCAAGACAGGTCCTTTTTCCCGCAAAAGAGCATAAATCATCTCTTTAGTAGTAGTCTTCCCTGTACTTCCTGTTACCGCAATTACTTGGCCGGAAAATAACTTTCGCTGAGCTATAGCTAGCTGCTGTAGAGCTTTGACCGGGTTCTCAACGATGACTAAAGGAAAATCGGTAAAAGAAAAGTCTTCTGGTCGATAAGCTACAACTGCACCACTGGCCCCTTTATTTCGTGCTTTTTGTAAAAAATAATGTCCATCAGTTTTTTCACCTTTAAGGGCAAAAAAGAGGTCCCCTTTTTTGAGGCCCCTCGTATCAATACATGCCCCCAAAGGCTCCGGACAATTATCTTCCATTTCTAAGCGTCCTTGCACAGTGGCAGCAATCTTTTCCCAAGTAAACCCTAACATTTTTCTTGCCTCCCTAATCTCTCCACTTTCCTGTTTGACGCAAAGCCTTTTGGGCAACTTTACGATCATCAAAAGGGAGTACTTGTGACCCAATTAACTGATAGTCCTCATGTCCTTTACCAGCAATAATAACTACATCTTCGGGCTTCGCTTCCTGAATAGCTTTTAAAATAGCTTCCCCGCGATCAACTATGGACCAAAAAGGTTTGCCTTGAGAACCTTTTTCTACACCGGGGATAATCTCGGCAATAATTGCCTCCGGGTCTTCAGAGCGCGGATTATCAGAAGTAACAATACATAAATCAGAATAGCGTCCCGCCACTTCTCCCATTAAAGGACGTTTTGTTCTATCTCTATCTCCACCACAACCAAAAACAGTAATAATTCTTCCTTGCGCAAATTCTAATGCTGTCTTTAGGCAATTTTCCAAGCTATCCGAGGTATGAGAATAATCAACAATTACTGTATATTCATGACCACCATTAACCTTTTCAAAACGTCCCGGTATCCCCGCTATATTTTCCAGGGTAGCAATAATTCTTTCAATAGATATCCCTTCTACCAAACCTACGGCAATTGCGGCCAACGCATTATAAACATTAAAAAGACCTGTTAACTTTAATTTCACCGGTATTCTTTGATCCGTATATTTAAGGATAAATTGGACACCGCCTGAAGTAACCTGTACCTCTTCTGCTTGTACATCGGCATTATTTTTAAGCCCATAAGTAATAATCGGAACTCTTGTCAATTCAGCAAGATATTGACTATAAGGGTCATCCACATTAAATATAGCAAATTTTCTCCTTTGTTTATGAACCTGATACCCTATATTACTAAACAATTTCCCTTTTGCCAAAAGGTAATTTTCCATGTTTTGATGAAAATCAAGATGTTCCTGGGTCAAATTCGTAAACACAACTATATCAAACTCCGTATTTCTTACCCGTTGTAACTCTAAAGCATGAGAACTCACCTCAAGCACTCCATAAGCAGCATTATTAGCTAAAAAAAACCGTAATAGTCTTTGTAAGTCAGGAGCTTCAGGTGTAGTATGCCTAACAGGTAACGTCTTTTTACCGATTCGATTATGAATGGTGCCTACTAAACCCGTCAAATGACCGGCATCTTCTAAAATAGCCGTAATTAAATTCGTCGTTGTCGTTTTACCATTTGTTCCCGTTACACCAATCATATTCAAATAATGACTTGGCTGCCCATAAAAAGCACAACTTAGGTCAGCCAAAGCTTTTCGGCTATCAGGAACTTGTATCCAGGAATATTCCTCTGACCGGAACTTACTATTCTCAATAATTGCCGCCACCGCCTTTTTTTGAAATGCTTCTTGAATAAATTTATGTCCATCTATTTTAAACCCGGAAATAGCCACAAAAAGAGAATGAGGCTTTATTTCCCGCGTATCATAAACCAAATCCAATACTTCCGTATCTAAATTACCACCATAAGCTAAAACTTCTGTATTTTTAATTAACTCCTTTAGGTTCAAAAGTTATCCCCCTTTCTCTGTTTATTATTACCTCAATATCATCAACCCAAACCTAAGGTCCTATAGGGTATAACACATCTTCTGAGAGGGTTTCTAAATAAAGATTAATTGTACTGCCAAGCGGCACTTGTTGCCCCGGTTCCGGTTCCTGTCTACTCACTACACCACTACCCTGAATATCAAAATTTAAATTTAACATCTTAACTTCTTCTTTAACTTCAACGATATTCTTTCCGGTAAAATCTGGAACAACTACTGTTTCCGGTTCCGCACCAGCAGCAGGTACACTAGTGTATAAAACAACCTTACTACCTTCTACCACTTTCGTACCGGCCAAAGGCAATTGTGCTTTTACTTTAGTACCTTGACCTAAAATATCTGCTTTTAATTTTTTCTGACTCAAAATCTTTACTGCCTCACTAACTTGTAAATCCACCAAACTAGGCAATTCTATACTATGCAAATTATTGGCTATCTTTTCCGGTTCGATCTGAGCCGGAACTTGCAAATAACGCAAAGTATCGCGGACAATGTTCCTAAAAGCAGGAGCCGCTACTTGTGACCCGTAATACATACCTTCCGGTGAATCTACCACCACTAAACAAACCATACGGGGATCATTTACCGGAGCTACTCCTAAAAAAGAACCAATATACTCACTGGTGGAATAACCACCCCCGGGAATAATTTTCTGTGCCGTACCGGTTTTACCACCCACGCGATACCCTTCCACATAAGCAGTTTTCCCAGTTCCCTCACTAACCACAGATTCTAAAATACTCATCACCTGCTGAGCTGTTTCGACCGAAATCACCTGACGCACTACTTCTGGCTCAATCGTCCGCATAAGCTTACCTTCTTTGTCCCTAATTTCTTTGACAATTTGAGGTTTCATTAATTTACCCTCATTAGCCATTGCGGCAAAAGCAGTAAGCAATTGCAAAGGAGTTACCGCATTAGTCTGGCCGATAGACATTGTAGCCAAATGAATCTCTTGAACTTTATCCTTACTCAGTAAAATTCCTGTAGCTTCACCCGGTAAATCGATTCCGGTTTTTTTCCCAAAACCGAAGCCGTGCAAATATCGATAAAAAACATCTTTCCCAGAACGTAAGCCTACAGTTACAAAAACAGGGTTACAAGAATTTTGTACTCCTTCCATAAAGCTCTGACTGCCATGTGATGCCTTCCAACATCTTACTTTTCTCCCCCCGACCTGCACAAAGCCACCACAATAAAAGCGATCATTAACATTAACTACACCTTCATCTAATGCTCCCGACATTGTTACCGTTTTAAAAGTAGAACCAGGTTCATAAACATCAGAAACAAGGAAATTTTTCCAATTAACTTGCGCAAAGTCATTATAGTTATTCGGGTCAAAAGCAGGTCGCATGCCCATCGCTAAAACACGACCTGTTTTTGGTTCCATCACCACAATTCCGGCTTTTTTAGGACTATGTAATTGCATAATTCCGTCTAATTCTCGTTCCACAATATATTGAATAGTTTCATCAATTGTTAAAAAAATACTATTACCATCATGAGGAGGAATATATTTTTGTAAAGCATCCGGTATTTCCTGTCCACGATTATCATACTCAACCATAATTGTCCCTGAAATTCCACTTAATATTTGGTCATAAGACTTCTCTATCCCATATAACCCCTGATGGTCAATCCCAGCAAACCCTAAAACATTGGCCAAGAGCTGTCCTTTAGGATAAAAACGTTCCGGTTCTTCCACAGATTTTATCCCCGGCAAACTATTTGTCGCTGTGAACTCTGCGGTCGCCGGCAACTTGGCGGTTTTAAGCTTTTGAGCCTTTTCCTCCGGCACATGTCGCTTTATCCACACAAAGGCCTGCTCTTTGGTAATTTGTTGCAAAACTTTATCCGGCTCTAATTCCAATATCTCAGCAACTTTTTGGGCAATTTCTTTTTCTCGTTTAGACCTTTTAACCTCAGCAGGATTCGCATAAAACGAATCTGTGCTGATGCTAATGGCCAAGGGTTTCCCTTGAGCATCATAAATTGTTCCTCTTTTAGCTTTAACTTCGACATTGCGGAAACGTACGGCAAAGGCTTTTTGGCGTAACTCTTCTCCCTTAACTAATTGAACCCAAACTAAACGTCCGGCCAAAACGATTAACAGCAAAGTCATGAAAAAAAGAATACCAGCAACCCTTTTTTTTATTTTTATAGGTACAGACAACCTTAATCACCTCAAATGTCGTCTTATCCTTTCCCCATAAGCTCTTGTAACGCAATTACTTCATATATAGTTTTAAAAATACTATTCTTAGTCTCCCCCGAAGCTAACTGTGCCTCGCTTTGTTCACCTTTTTGAGAAACATTTTCAGCTTTTTCAGCATAAACATTATTCATGGCTAAATATTCAATCCGGGGGTTTTCCATCATGCCTAAGTCATTAATGGCTAAATACTTAATCCTCTGCAACGACTTGGCACTGGCAATTTCTGATTTTGTCTTTTCTATATTAGCGACTATGGCCGTATTCTCTTTTTTAATTTGATTTAATTCCCAGTTCAAACAAGTTATTCTGGCCTTTACATACGTATAAGCTAAGGCCGTGACAAAAAAGCAAGAAAGCAATAAAAGACCGGTCACAACTTTATAGCAAGGAAAGGTTTGGGTACGTCTTTTAACCACAACTTGTTTTTTCTTTTGGGGTACAGCATACTGATAAGCAAAATCATATTCGGCACCTACTGCTTTTTTTCTAGCTAATACCAAAGTTATTCACCTTCCCTCTCCTTTAGAACGTTAGTCAATTCTTTCAACAACACGCAATTTAGCACTACGTGCTCTAGGATTCTCCGCTATTTCCTGCTCTGAAGGAATCACCGGCTTCCTGGTGAGAATTTTTATTTTAGGTTTATGTTTACAGATACAGATAGGCAAATCTTTCGAGCAAATACATCCTTGAGCCGCATCCTTAAAAACACGCTTCGCCAACCGATCTTCCAAGGAATGAAAAGTAAGTACGGCCATCCTGCCACCCGGTTTTAAAATTTCCAACCCTGCTTTTAAAGCGGGAGCCAGAATTTCCAATTCATGATTTACAGCTATTCTCAAAGCCTGAAAAGTGCGCTTAGCCGGATGAGGACCTTGGCGACGTGCATCACCGGGAATTGCTTTTTTAATAATCTGCACTAATTGCCCGGTAGTCCTAATTAATTCTTGTTCACGTGCATGGACGATAAACGAAGCTATCCGTTTGGCCCATCTTTCTTCACCATAATTCCAGATGATTCTTGTCAATTCTTCTTCTGTACATTCATTAACTAAATCATAAGCCTTTTTTGAAGCAGTCCTATCCATCCGCATATCTAAAAAAGCGTCCTGTTGATAACTAAAACCCCTCTCGCCCCGGTCTAATTGATAAGAAGATACGCCTAAATCAAAAAGTATACCCTCAACTTGTCTATAGGGCGTTTGCTTTAAAACCTTTTTCAAATCTTTAAAATTAGCATGTGAAATTATATAATTATCTTCACCCAAAGGATGCAAAACTTGTTGTGCCGCTTCAAGCGCCTCCAAGTCTTGATCCAAAGCAATTAATTTACCTCCCGGTAAAATTTTTTCCAAAATAGCCTTGCTATGGCCTCCTCCACCTAAAGTACAATCAAGCATCACCATACCCGGAAGAGGTTCAAGATACGCCAAGACCTCCCGGAGAAGAACCGGCTTATGTTGAAAAGTCATTTTTAGTCACCTCAAAATCCTAAATCAAACTCCACCATTTTCTCCGCTAATTCCTCATAATTTTCTTCGGCATTTTGACTATATGCTTCCCAATTTTCCTTACTCCAAATTTCTATCCGCGTACCAACTCCAATAATAACAATCTCTTTTTTTAAGTTGGCGTATTCTCGCAAATGACTAGTGAGAAGAATTCTTCCCTGTTTATCCACTTCATATTCTACAGCCCCGCCAAAAAGAAAACGAGCAAAAGCTCTGGCATGACTATTTGTAAAAGGAAGACGTTTTAATTTTTCTTCTAAAACAGCCCATTCTTCCTTGGTATAAACAAAGAGGCAGCCATCTAAACCTTTCGTAACCATTAAACGGTCACCTAAAGAACCTCGAAATTTGGCCGGCATACAAAACCGTCCTTTGGCGTCAAGAGTATGTTGATATTCCCCGGTAAACAAGGCTGCCTCACCTCCCCCTCTTTCCATAAGAGGAAAAACTTTTACTCCACTCTACTCCACATTATACCTTTTCACTCCACTCCGTACCACTTATATTCTACCTTGAATTTATATTTCCTGCTTTTAAAGAAAATAATTTATATACACGGAATATTCAGATACCGGCTTATACAATTTTTTCTTTTTAAAAGATTAAAAGAAACTAAAAAAATAAGCCTTGCCATTTTGGGCAAGGCTTATTTTCTCTTTTGCCAGTACCATAATAATAAAATTACAATTAATACTATCAATATAATCTCTAAACCATAAAAACGAGCAACTTGAAACAACCCTAAACTAGCTAAAGTAACTAACAAACCAGCACCTAAAACACCCAGGCTAATCATAAAAAAAGCACTGAAATAAGGAAAACCGAAAAGCCAAGCTAAAATTGCACCGGTCCAAGCACCAGTTCCCGGCAGAGGAATAGCCACAAATAACAGCAAACCTAATAAACCATATTTTTTTATTTGTTCTCCTTTATAACGAGTTTTTCTTAAAAGGTTTTGAAAAGATGAACCCAGACGCGGAAAACTTTTTAAGCCTTTTTCCACCGGTTGTAATAATAATAAAATAGGGAAAACCGGAATAACATTTCCCACTACCGCTAACCAGAATGCTCTCCAGGGATACATGCCCCAGGCTACCGCTAAAGGAATTGTCGCCCGTAATTCTGTAAAAGGCAACATCGATAAAACTAAAACATACCAATCTCTATTTAACATCATCCTTTATTTGCTCCATCCACTTTCATCTTTCTTAATTATTTATATACAATCTATTTTAAAATATTAAGCAAAGCCAGCACTAAATCTTCCATAGGTTTTATTTTAATCTCTTTAACCGTATCTAAAGAAGTATGATTTTTTTCTAACCACGTAGGTGATAAAAGAGTAAAACCGGGGATACCCTTTTGAGCAAAAGAATAATGGTCACTACTATGTTTTGAATTATCTTCCCAATTAATTTGCCAGCCTTGCTCCTCTAAACTCGCTACTATTTCCTGTGTTATTTCGTTTGCAGAGCCTAACCAACCTAAAAGTGTTTTTTGCTTAAGATTACCTACCGTATCAAGGTTAACTATACATTTAATCCGCTCTCCAGGAAGTGTGGGATGTTCACAAAAATACTTCGAACCCCATAAACCTTTTTCCTCCGCACCCCAAAAAGCAAAAAGAATAGTTCTTTCTGGTTTCTGTCCGGCTAGGCCATTAACAACCTCCAAAACAACCGAAACCCCGGAAGCGTTATCATTAGCTCCAGAATAAAGGGTCCCATTAATTAACCCTAAATGGTCATAATGGGCACTAAGCACAATTACATCTTGTTGACGACCTTCTAAAATTCCTAAAACATTTTCACTAGTCCTTGACGGTAAAGAATTAGTTTGCTGAAAAACCATGCGCTGACCTAATAATCTAGGTTGATAACCTTTGATCGAAAAAGCCTGAAAATAAGTTCCGCCTTCCCCCGCAGGCCTTAAGCCTTTTTCTTGCAAAAAACTAGCTAAATAAAGAGCAACTTCAGCTTCACCCCTAGTACCACCTTCACGCCCTGCCATTTGCTCACTACATAAAACTTGCAAATGTTTTAAAACTTCCGGCCGTAAATCATGACTCTCTTGAGCTGTATTGTTTATCTGCTGGTCAGAACAAGCGGGGCAAAGCAACAGGAAACAAAAAAAAACAGAAAAAATCTTTTCAAAGCTTCAACTCCTTAAAACTTTTAATTGTTGACGAATACTAGGCCCTGTAAATTTTAAAATTGTAGAAGTTCCTAAAATCCTATCACTTAAGCGGTCTTCATATATGGCTCCAATTTCATTCGGCAATAAATTAGTACTAATGATCCAAGGTAAACGAAAATTAATTCTTTCATCAAAAAGATAAAACAATTGTTCACGGACAAAGTCAGTCGCCACCTCTGTACCTAAGTCATCAATAATTAATAAATCAACTCGGTATAGAGATTTAAGCCGATCCGAGAAGACAACTGCATTTTTTTCAAAATTATATTTAGACTCACGAATCAAATCTAACATTATACCTATTTTTAAATAGGCCACATTCACTCCTGCCTGTAAAACATAATTAGCAATCGCACTACATAAATGAGTTTTCCCCGTACCAATAGAGCCACACAGGAAAAGATTATCCACTTTTTCTCTGGCACATATTTTTTCCGCAAATTCCACACACTGTTGTAAAATCAAAGCATAACGTTTTTTATCTTCATACCACTCCAAAGAAAAATTTTTAAAAGTTTGTTCTTTTTGTTCAGGACCTAATCCACTAAATTTCCAAAAATGTACTTGTTTATTAGAAGA
>DUTO01000031.1 GCA_012842035.1 Clostridia bacterium
GCATGACCTCAAATTCGATTTCTTTCCAACCGGCGACACTTCTTTCAATTAAGAGCTGTTTATTCAAACTGTATTTTAACCCTTTCGCCGCAATTTCCTCCAACTCGACATGGTTTTGGGCTACGCCCCCACCTGTACCGCCTAAAGTATAACCGGGTCGTACAATCACGGGATAACCTATTTTTTCTGCAAAAGTTAAAGCTGCTTCAATACTAGTAACAATCGCACTTTCCGGTACCGGCTCCCCTATTTTAGACATTGTCTCTTTGAAAAGCTCACGATCTTCGGCCTTTTCTATCGCTGCCAAAGAGGTTCCTAAGAGTTTTACGTCTTCCCGCTCCAACACTCCTTCACGAGCTAAAGTCATAGCTAAATTAAGCCCCACCTGCCCACCTAAAGTAGCCAAAAGCCCTTGCGGTTTTTCTTTTTTAATAATCTCTGCCACTACCTCTGGGATTAAAGGTTCTAAGTAAACCCGAGAAGCCATATCTGCATCGGTCATAATTGTGGCCGGATTAGAATTAACTAAAACTACTTCTACACCTTCTTCTTTCAAAGCCTGACAGGCTTGAGTCCCTGCATAATCAAACTCCGCTGCCTGCCCGATCACAATCGGACCTGAACCAATCACCAATACTTTTTCTAATCCTAATTTTTTAGGCATCCTTAAATATATCCCCCTTCACCTTTCCCTCACGCATTACTATTTTACCCCCCACTATCGTCATCACCGGCCAACCTTGAAAAACACGACCATCTACCGGAGTATTCTTACCCATAGAATAAAATTCACTCGTTTGGACCGCCTTTTTTAAATGAGGGTCAATAATCGTGATATCAGCCTCTTTTCCTACAGCTAAACAACCTTTCTCTAAACCTAAAACCTTTGCCGGCCCCGTAGTAAACCTGGCGATAAGCTCTAAAGGACTCATCTTTTCCTTAACCACTAAAGTATCCCAAACCATAGGAATCGCTGTTTCTAAACCAACAATCCCACTAGGAGCTTTACTATATTCCTGTTCCTTTTCTTCCTCTGACCAAGGAGCATGGTCTGTTGCCAGGCATGAAATCAAGCCTTCTTTTACCGCCTCTTGAAGTGCTTGTACATCTGCTCTACTACGCAAAGGGGGATTAACCTTAGTACTGGTAGCATAACTCTGTACCTCTTCATCAGTAAGCAAAAGATGATGAGGGGTTGCTTCGGCCGTGACCATAATTCCCCGCTGGCGAGCAAACTTAAGCAAAGCTACACTTCCGGCCGTACTTAAGTGAGCTAAATGCAATTTTCCTCCCGTTAATTCGGCCAGAAAAATATCTCGCGCCACCATAATCTCTTCCGCTTGGGCCGGGATGCCGCGCAAACCTAAAATCGTGGACCATTTTCCTTCATGCATTAAGCCATCAGCCGAAAGGGTTACATCTTCAGAATGAGAAATAACCGGTATCCCAAAAATCTTCGTATACTCTAAAGCCCGCCGCATAACTTCACCGCTAGCCACACAGCTACCATCATCAGAAACAGCTACGGCCCCGGCTTGATAAAGAGAACCGATTTCTGCAATTTCTTCTCCTGCCCGCCCTTTACTAATTGTTCCGATGGGTAGTACATGCACCAAACCAGTTTTTTCTGCCCTCGTCTTCACTAATTCGATAACTCCCTCATTATCAGCACAAGGGTTGGTATTAGGCATGGCGACAATCATCGTAAACCCTCCGGCCGCCGCCGCCTGACATCCCGTGCGGATTGTTTCATGGGCTTCTCCTCCGGGCTCGCGCAAATGCACATGTAAATCAATAAAACCGGGAGCCACTATTTTCCCTTGTAAATCAATTAACGCCTCGTCTCCTACTGCCAAATTCATTCCCATTTCCACAATTTTCCCCTCAGCTACGCGTATATCCCCTTCTTTTTCCAGTCCTGTTTGAGGGTCAATCACTAAACCGCCTTTTAATAAAAATCGCATCAACCTTTGCCCCCCTTCAAGTTAACATCAAATATAAAAGAGCCATCCGTACAGCAACCCCATTTGTTACTTGTTCATTAATATAAGAATTAAGACTGTCAGCTACCTCTCCCGATATTTCTACCCCACGATTAATCGGTCCGGGATGAATAACCAAACAGTCCTTTTTCGCTAAAGCTAACCTTTCTTTATTTAAACCATATAATTGACTATATTCTCGTATGGAAGGAAAAAATCCGGCTTTTTGCCTTTCTAACTGAATCCTTAACATCACAATCACATCAGCCCCGGTAATAGCTTCTTCCAAATTATAAGTAATTTTAGCCCCTTGTTCCTCCAAACCGGGCGGGATCAAAGTCGCCGGTCCGCATAAATAAACATTAGCCCCCATTGTCGTTAATCCGTTTAAATTAGAACGAGCCACTCTGCTATGAAGAATATCCCCAATAATCGCTACTTTTAAGCCTTGAAAATCACCTAAGTGTTCTTGAATCGTCAACATATCCAACAAAGCCTGGGTCGGATGTTGATGAAAACCATCTCCGGCATTAATCACCCTCGCCTCAAGATAGCTTCCCAGCATCGCCGGAGCACCGGCCATGCTATGACGCACAACCACTAAATCTACACCCATCGCCTGTAAGGTCAACCCCGTATCTTTTAAACTCTCCCCCTTCATTACGCTACTGGCTGTAGTATTAATATTCACTACATCAGCACTCATATATTTACCCGCTAATTCAAAAGATGTACGCGTCCGAGTACTCGGTTCATAAAAAAGAGTGACCACGGATTTTCCCCGCAAAGTAGGGACTTTTTTAATATCTCTCTTGATAATACTTTTCATTTCCTTAGCTGTATGCAGAATCAACTTAATCTGCTCCCGCCCCAGTTGTTCCATGGTTAAAAGGTCTTTCGCTTTAATCCCCATGCTTTTCCCCCTTCAAAATAATTTTTCTGGCTATAGTAAAAAAACCTTCTGCCCACGGGCAGAAGGTATAATCAGCTTGTTGCTTTATCCTAACTTAATATACCCCTTACTAGCCTCACGGGACTAATTTCAATTAATATAGTGTTTTAAAAAAGAA
>DUTO01000032.1 GCA_012842035.1 Clostridia bacterium
AAATTATCCTGATTATCTAATCCCATTATTCTTTACCTCCCTCACTTTTAGCTTTAGCCCTAGCCTTGGCTTTAGCCACATTAATAGCTTGCTTAGCCCGGCGTATATATTGCACCAATGGAATCTGTGCCGGACAAACATAAACACACGAGCCACATTCAATACAACTTAACACATTATTTTGTGCAGTTTCTTCCCATAAACCGCGTTTCGCTAATTTAACAAGTGTCGTCGGTTCCAGAAAAAGAGGACAAGCCTCAATGCATTTCCCACAACGAACACAATTATATTCTCTCTCTTTTTTTGACTCGGTTTTTTTCAGAATGACTATCCCCGAGCTACCTTTAATTACAGGAATATTGGCAGTGTAAACAGCTTTACCCATCATTAGACCACCGGCGATTATTTTCTCGATTTCTCCGGTATAGCCACCACTTTCTGCAATTAAATGGCTGAAAAGTGTACCTATTCTTACTAAATAATTAGCCGGATTTTTAATTCCATTACCACTTAACGTAACTACACGCTCAATAAGTGGAATTCCAAATTCAACGGCATCAGCTATGGCCACCGCCGTACCTACATTATTAACAATTACCCCGACATCAAGAGGCAGTCCTCCTACCGGAACCTCCCTTTGTGTACAGGCATAAATTAGATGTTTTTCCGAACCTTGTGGATATTTTACTTGTAAAGCTTGCACCCGAATATGTTTATCAGCAGCTACTACTTTTTTTAAAAGGGCAATGGCATCAGGCTTGTTTTCTTCAATAGCAATAATCCCTTGTTCACAATTAGTGCCCTTTAAAATATAACGCAATCCTGCTACAATACGTTCTGCTTTTTCCACCATTAAACGATGGTCAGCAGTAATATAAGGTTCGCATTCTACACCATTTAAGATAATACAATCGGCCTTTTTCCCTTCTACAGGAGCATATTTAACATGAGCAGGAAAGGCCGCTCCACCCAAGCCCACAATCCCAGCTTCAAAAATAATATTTCTTATTTCTTCGGCACTTAAATCTCCCGGCTGAAGATGCGGTTTTACTGTATCTGCCCATTCTTCCTGCCCATTGTTTTCAATAACAATACAGTTCACAAAATTCCCACCGGGATGTTGCTTTTTTTCTATAGCTACAACCCGACCACTAACACTGGCATGAATAGGAGCAGTTACAAAACCTTTTCCCGCAGCAATCTTTTGCCCTTTTTTTACCTCATCCCCTACCTCAACAAGAGGAAGACAAGGTGCACCGATATGCTGTGCAATCGGAAGATAAACTTTATCAGGAATACTTGCCGGAACTATCGGTAATCCTTCTGTACCTTCCTTATACCCGGGTAAATGAATTCCACCCTTAAAGGTACTCGTGTTCATTCTCTTTCTCTCCTCCCAACTTGTCCATCTATTTTAAATTAATACCACTATTCTACACCATATTTAAAAATATTACCATTAACTATTTCAATTAAGGTCAAAATCTCTTTAGCTATTTCTTTAAATACCGGAGCCGCTACCTCTCCGCCTCTTAGGTTCTTTCTCGAATCATCCTTTTGCTCTTCTACCATCACCACAATCGCTAAACGTGGATTTTCTAAAGGAGTAAAACCGGCAAACCAGGCAATAACCTTACCTGCCTTATTAGCCTGAGCTGTCCCTGTTTTACCGGCTGTTCCTATTACTTCTAACCAAGCTTGTTGACCGGTTCCCACACGAGTTGCTTCACTTAAAGCCTCTTTTAAAAATGCACATGTAGCCGGTTTCAAAACTTGTTTAGGAATTCCCGGCTGAAATTCTTGAATTATATCTCCTTGATAATTACGAATTTGAGCAACAAGACGCCAGGGACAATAAAGCCCCCCCCTACCTATTGTGGCATACAAATTAGCGATCTGCAAAGGGCTAACTAAAACTCCTTGTTGTCCTAGTGAAGCATTACCCAATAAAGCCGGCGGTGACTGATTATTGACCTTAATTTCAAAACCTAATTTCTGGGCATAATGCAAAAGTTTAGTACCCCCTAATCTCAAACCCAATTGAATAAAAGTAGTATTACATGACTTAGCAATTGCTTCCTGTAAATTTATTTCCCCATGTTCACGTAAGCAATTGATCTCTGTATCATCAGGAAAGGTATATGTTCCTGTACAAATAAACTTTTCCTCCGGTTGAACTAAATTTTCTTCCAATACACCTGCCGCCACCACCATTTTAAAAACAGAACCGGGATAAAAAACAACTCTATTTGTCCGATCGAGAAGCTCATCGACTCCGCTTAAATATTTTTCCACTTGATTTTGGTCAAAGTCAGGTCTACTAGCTAAAGCCAAAACATCACCGGTAGGAATATCTATTACTACTACTGCACCACGTACAATTTCTTTGTCCATCACTCTTTCCACAATTTCTTGATAATGTCGATCTACAGTCAAAATCAAATGATTACGCCAAACATCAGCTTGTTCCTTTTTTATTTTATACCCTAATCCCTCTAAAAGCCTACCATTAGCATCAGTAAAACCGATAAT